>CANQGC010000173.1 GCA_947600345.1 uncultured Clostridia bacterium | reverse complement strand
GCTGCCCGGACCTGCTCAAGGGACGCTGTCCCTTGAGAATTCCTGCCAAGGAACCTGAGGTTCCTTGGATTCTCCCTGCTGGGGGACGCGATTTGGATTTCGGAATGTATAGAGAAACGAGGGAAACAACGTGGCAGACGAGAAGAATATCGGCACTCTGCTTCCCATGGACGTCGAGGAGGAGCTGAAGAAGTCCTTCATCTCCTATGCGATGGCGGTCATCGTGACCCGCGCGCTGCCGGACGTGCGCGACGGCCTGAAGCCCGTGCACCGGCGCATACTCTACTCCATGAGCGAGCTGGGCGTGACGCCCGACAAGCCCCACAGGAAGTCCGCGCGCATCGTGGGCGACGTGCTCGGTAAGTACCATCCCCACGGCGACAGCTCCGTCTACGACGCCATGGTGCGCCTGGCGCAGGACTTCTCCATCCGCTACATGCTGGTGGATGGCCAGGGCAACTTTGGCTCCGTGGACGGCGACGGCGCGGCGGCGATGCGATACACCGAGGCGAGGCTCTCCAAGATCTCGCTGGAGATGGTGCGCGACATCGAGAAGGAGACCGTCGACTTCTATCCGAACTTCGACGAGACGCTGATGCAGCCCGCCGTGATGCCCAGCCGCTTCCCGAACCTGCTGGTGAACGGTTCCTCCGGCATCGCCGTCGGCATGGCCACGAACATCCCGCCCCACAACCTGGGCGAGGTGATCGACGCGGTCGTGTGCATGATCGAGAATCCGGACTGCTCCGTGGACGATCTGATGGAGCACGTCAAGGGCCCGGACTTCTCGACCGGCGGCGTGATTCTGGGCCGGCGCGGCATCTACGACGCCTACCACGAGGGCCGCGGCCGCATCGTGGTGCGCGCCAGGAGCGAGATTGAGGACATGGGCGGCAACCGCCAGCGCATCGTCGTGACGGAGATTCCCTACATGGTCAACAAGGCGCGGCTGATCGAGAAGATCGCCGAGCTGGTGCACAACCGCACGGTGGAGGGCATCTCGGACATCCGCGACGAGTCTGACCGCTCGGGCATGCGCATCGTCATCGAGCTGAAGCGCGACGTGAACGCCAACATCGTGCTGAACTACCTCTACAAGCACACCCAGCTGCAGGACACCTTCGGCGCCATCATGCTGGCGCTGGTGGACGGCGAGCCGAAGATCCTGTCGCTGCGGCAGATCATCCATCACTACCTGGAGCACCAGGAGGACGTGATTCGCAGGCGCACCCAGTACGACCTGAACAAGGCCGAGGCCCGCAGCCACATACTGGAGGGCCTGATGATCGCGCTGGACAACATCGACGAGGTCGTGCACCTGATCCGCTCGTCGAGGACGCCCCAGGAGGCCAAGACGGGCCTGATGGAGCGCTTCGGGCTCAGCGAGCGCCAGGCCCAGGCGATCCTGGACATGCGTTTGCAGCGCCTCACCGGCCTGGAGCGGGACAAGATCGAGGCCGAGTACGCGGAGCTGCAGCGGCTGATCGCCTACTACAAGGCGGTGCTGGCGGACGAGAAGCTGGTGCTGGGCATCATTCGGGACGAAATCCTGGAGATCAAGGCCAAGTACGCCGATCCGCGCCGCACGGAGATCACCAACCTCGAGGGCGAGATCGACATGCTGGATCTGGTCGAGGAGGAGGACATGGTCGTGACCATGACCCACTACGGCTACGTCAAGCGCCTGTCCAAGTCCACCTATCGCGCCCAGAAGCGCGGCGGCAAGGGCATTCTCGCCACCACCACCCGCGAGGAGGACTTCGTGGAGCAGATGTACGTGACCAGCACGCACGATTTGCTGATGTTCTTCACCAACCGCGGGCGGGTCTACGAGCTCAACTGCTACCAGATTCCCGAGGCGGGGCGCACAGCCAGGGGCACGGCCATCGTGAACCTGTTGCAGCTCGCGCCGGGCGAGAAGGTCACGACGATGCTGCCGGTGCCGGAGGAGAAGACGGCCGGAACCTACCTGGTGATGGCCACGCGCGGCGGCGTGATCAAGCGCACGGAGCTGAGCGAGTTCGTGAACCTGCGCAGCAACGGTCTGATCGCCCTGTTCCTGAAGGAGGACGACGAGCTGATCGGCGTGCGCCGCACCAACGGCGACGACGAGCTGATCGTGGGTTCCCGCGACGGCATGTCCATCCGCTTCCACGAGCGCGACATGCGGCCAATGGGGCGCTCGGCGGTGGGCGTGCGCAGCCTGGACCTGGCGCCCGGCGACGAGGTCATCGACGTGGCCGTGGTGGAGGAGGGTGCGCAGGTGCTGTCCATCACCGAGAACGGCTACGGCAAGCGCACGGACATCGAGGAGTACCGCGTGCAGCTGCGCGGCGGCAAGGGCATCAAGGCGATGAACCTGACCGAGAAGACCGGCAAGCTCACGGCGCAGCTGCTGGTGCACGACTCCGAGGATCTGATGCTGATCACCAACGATGGCACGGTCATCCGCACGCCGGTGAGCAGCATAACGGTCATGACCCGCAACACCCAGGGCGTGCGATTGATGCGCGTGGGGGAGGAGAGCAAGGTCGTGTGCGTGGCCAGGGCCGAGCCGGAGCCGGAGGAGGAGCTGGACGAGAGCGGCGCTCCGGAGCTGGACGTGGATCCGGCCGATCTGGACGGAGCGGAGACCGCCGAGCCCGGCGCGTCGGACGAGGATGAGGAGATTTAAGTATGGCGAGTGGCCGCCCGGGGCAGGATTGCCCCGGGCGGCTTTTGAACTTTTTGCACAAAAGAAGGAGCGCGCGTTGTTGAATTTTCATCCGCGATGTGCTATAATTGTATCTATGCAAGGATTGCACCCTTAGAATAAAGCGAAGGGGGTTGTGTTTGTGAACAAGAAGATCGTTCGCCGCATCATCGCCGTCATACCGGCGGCGTTGATCCAGCTGCTGTGGATGTTTGTGCTGCTGCGCTGGCTCGCGCCCTATGCCACGCTGATCAACCTGCTGATCACGCTGTTCGCCTTTATTTATGTGCTCTACATCATCGCCAGCCGCGACGAGCCGACCTACAAAACGCTGTGGCTATTGGTGATCCTGGGGATGCCGGTGTTCGGCACGATCCTGTACTTCTTCTTCGGCAACAAGCGCACCGCCCGGCCCATCCAGAAGAAGCTGGCCCAGGGCGGCGCGCTGCTGCCGAAGGCGGAGGGGGACAGCGAGGCCTTCCGGGAGCTGCGCGAGGAGAATCCCCGGCTGGCCCAGACCTTCGCCTATGTGCATGAGAAGACCGGGTTCCCGCTGGAGCGCTGCCGGGAGGCGGAGTACTATCCGCTGGGCGAGCAGATGTTCGCGCGGATGCTGGAGGACCTGAAGACCGCCAAGCGCTTCATATTCGCCGAGTACTTCATCGTGGAGCGCGGCGAGATGTGGGACGCCATGTCCAAGATCATGGTGGAAAAGGCGGCCCACGGCGTGGACGTGCGCTTCATGTACGACGACCTGGGCAGCATCTCCACCTTTTCGGAGGACAACCTGAAGTGGCTGGAGAGCCACGGCGTGAAGTGCGTGCGCTTCAATCCGCTGGTGTTCATCAAGGGCACGCTGAACTATCGCGACCACAGGAAGATGCTCATCATCGATGGCCGGGTGGCCTTCAGCGGCGGCATCAACCTGGCGGACGAGTACATCAACGCCATCGTCAAGTACGGCCACTGGAAGGACATCGGCTTCCGCATCACCGGCGCGCCGGTGCGCAGCTACACGCGGATGTTCGCGGAGTTCTGGGATTCCTTCTCCAAGTCGCCCATCCCCATGAGCCTGCTCGCGGCGCCCAGGGCCGACGAGGCGGCGAAGGGCGAGGGCTGCGTGCTCTCCTACTACGATTCGCCGCTCTACCGCGACGCGGTGAGCAACAACCTGTTCATCGAGCTGCTGTCCCAGGCGAAGGAGCGCGCCTGGTTCTACACGCCCTACCTGCTGCTGGGCGACAACCTGCTGGAGGCCTTCGTGCGCGCCGCCAGCCGGGGCGTGGACGTGCGCATCATCATGCCCGGCGTGCCGGACAAGGCGCTGGTCTACCGCATGTCGCGCAGCTACTACCGGCCGCTCTTGGAGGCGGGCGTGCGGGTGTTTGAGTACACGCCGGGCTTCGTCCACGCCAAGGCCAGCCTGATCGACGGCGACACCGGCACCATCGGCACGGTGAACCTGGACTACCGCAGCCTCTTCCTCCACTTCGAGAACAACGCGCTCTTCCACCGCGTCCCGCTGCTGAAGGACCTGGAGGCGGACTACCTGGCCACCCAGGAGCAGTGCCGCGAGCGCACGCTGGAAAACCTGGGCGAGGGCTTCTTCAAGTGGGTGCTGGATGGCGTATTGCGGATATTCGCGCCGCTGTGCTGAGGTGGGGATGGACCTTTATCCGTGATTCGAGGAGGGATCGCACATGGAACCGAATGAGAGGCACGAGGAAGATTTGAATGAGGAGAATGATCCGTTTTACTCTGAAGCCAATATGCGCTATTTGGAGAGAATCATTCGCGATGTAAAGGAAGGCAGGGCGCACTTTGCGGAGCATGAATTGATCGATCCGGACGAGTAGTTTTGAAGAATGCACGAGCCGAAGGGTATTATCCTTCGGCTCGCTTGCTGAGTTATTGAAATGGGTTTCGGGGATTTGGTTTCGTTGCGGTGTTGTCTATATGGTTTGGCGAAGGTTGCGTTTGCTCTTTTGGCCCGGAAAGCTTCTGCTTTCCGGGCCAAAACTCGCCTCGCCGCGGCCCGCGCTTGGGTGCGATGGGGCCTTGGGGCGCACCGCCGGGAGTTTGTTTGGATGCGCGGGCCGCTGGGGTTACGGGGGTTACGCTGGGCTCCGCCCAGACCTGCTTAAGGGACGCTGTCCCTTAAGAATCTCTGCCAAGGAACCTGAGGTTCCTTGGATTCTCCCTTCTGGGGGACGGGGGTGCTATGCCCCTTCGTTGCGGATTTCGGGGATAGCGTCCTTCCTGGGCGGGAGCTCCGGGAGCGCGCGCACCAGGATCGGCTTCTCCTTGCCCAGCACGGCGTCCTCGGTGATGATGCACTTGCTGACGCCCTCGATGGAGGGGAGGTCGAACATGGTGTCCGTCATCACGCTCTCGATGATCGCCCGCAGCGCGCGGGCGCCGCTCTTGCGCTCCTGCGCCTGGCGGGCGATGGCCTTGAGCGCCTCGGGGGTGAACTCCAGTTCCACGTTGTCGAAGCTCAGCAGCTTCGAGTACTGCCGCACCAGCGCGTTCTTCGGCTCGGTCAGGATGCGGATCAGCGCCTCCTCGTCCAGCTGATGCAGCGTCACCAGCACCGGAAGCCTGCCGGCGAACTCCGGGATCAGGCCGAACTTCAGCAGGTCCTCGGACTGCACCTGGGCCATGATCTCCTCGCTGGCGCGCTGGTTCTTACTGTGAATCTCCGCGCCAAAGCCCATCGTCTTCTTGCCGATGCGGTTCTCGACGATCTTCTCGATGCCGTCGAACGCGCCGCCGCAGATGAACAGTATGTTCGAGGTATCGATCTGGATGAACTCCTGGTGCGGGTGCTTGCGGCCGCCCTGCGGGGGAACGGAGGCGATGGTGCCCTCGAGGATCTTGAGCAGCGCCTGCTGCACGCCCTCGCCGCTGACGTCGCGGGTGATGGACGGGTTCTCGCTCTTGCGGGCGATCTTGTCGATCTCGTCGATGTAGATGATGCCCCGCTGGGCGAGCTCCACGTCGTAGTCGGCGTTCTGGATCAGCCGCAGCAGTATGTTCTCCACGTCCTCGCCCACGTAGCCGGCCTCGGTCAGGCTCGTGGCGTCGCCGATGGCGAAGGGGACGTTCAGGATCTTGGCCAGCGTCTGGGCCAGATAGGTCTTGCCGCAGCCGGTGGGGCCGAGCATGACGATGTTCGACTTCTGCAGCTCCACGTCGTTCTTCTTGTTGTTCATGAAGCGGATGCGCTTGTAGTGGTTGTACACCGCCACGCACAGCGCCTTCTTGGCCGCCTCCTGGCCGATCACGTACTGGTCGAGCACGTCCTTGATCTCCTGGGGCGTCTTGATCTCGATCTCGCCGCTGGCGTTGACGCTGTCCACGTCGTCGGACACGATCTCCTGGCACAGCAGTATGCACTCGTTGCAGATGTACGCGCCCGGCCCGGCAACGAGCCTGCGCACCTGGTCCTGCGTCTTGCCGCAGAAGGAGCAGCGCACCGGATTGCCGCCGTTAAAGTCCTCTCGATTTGCCATTGCTTATCTCCTCGGGGCGATGATTTCGTCGATCAGGCCGTAGTCCAGCGCCTCCTGCGCGCTCATGTAGTGGTCGCGCTCCACGTCCTTCTCCACGGTCTTCAGGGGCTTGCCCGTGTTCTGGGAAAGCAGCTCGTTCATCGTCTTCTTGATCTTGAGTATCTGTTCGGCCTGGATCTGGATGTCGGTGGCCTGGCCCTTCGC
>CANQGC010000172.1 GCA_947600345.1 uncultured Clostridia bacterium | reverse complement strand
CAGCTGCTGGGCGGCGGCCTGGGCGATGTCCAGGCGCACCTGGTCGCCCGCGCCGACGCTGATGGTGAAGCCGATTTGCTCGCCGTTCCGCTCGTAGAAGCCGTCCTCGCCCAGCGTGCAGCCCGCGTTTTCGAGGATGGACTTGGCGCGGTCGGGGTCGTAGTCGTAGTGGTCCACGTCGGGGTTATCGTAGATGTTGCGCTGGAGCGGGCCGTAGGCGGGGATGCCGTGGCCCAGGAGCACTGCGTCCACGATGGGCTGGCGGTCGATGGCGCAGCAGATGGCGGGGATCAGATCGCGGTTTTCCGTCCAGTAGGGGTTATTGAAGTTGAACAGTATGCCGCGATAGTCGGAGGTCTCCATGCGGTAGACCTGATAGCCGTCCTCGCCCTCGAAGCTCTCGGCGTCGCGGGGGGTGAGCAGCGCCATGTCCAGCTCGCCGGAGCGCATCTGCATGGCCTGGGCGTTGTCATCGGGCACGATCTTGAATATGATGCGCTCGATGTTGGCCGGCGTCTTGAAGTAGTCGTCGTTGCGAACCAGCACGATGGCCTGGCCCTCGTCCCAGCTCTCGAGCTTGTAGGGGCCGGTGCCCACCGGGTTGCGGAAGAAGGCGGACTCCTGCATGTCCTCGCCCGCGAGCAGGTGCTCGGGCAGCACGGCCATCGTCATGTAGTCCAGGAACGCTACGTTGGGCGCGCTGAGCCGGAAGGAGATGGTGTGGTCGTCGATCACGGTGATCTCCTCCACGTCCTCGTAGTTGGGCGCGTTCTCGGAGCCGTTCTCGGGGTTCATGATGGCCTCGATGGTGAACTTCACGTCATTCGCGGTGAAGGGCTCGCCGTCGTGCCACTTTACGCCCTCCTCCAGGTGGAATGTATAAGTATGCGTCGCCTCGTCATAGTCCCAGGACTTCGCCAGGCAGGGCACAACCTTGTTCTCGCCGTCGTGGGCGGTGAGGCCGTTGAACAGCAGTATGTTGATCTCGCCGTGCTCGTCCATGGCCGGATTGATGCGGGTGTAGTCGCCCGAGGCGTAGACCAGGGTATTCTCCCCCGCCTCGGCCAGCGCCGCCATCCCCAGCGACATCGCCAGGACCAGCAGCGCGCAGAGCAGCTTCTTCATCGTTGCATCCCTCCTCGTTTGTTTCTGCAACCATGCTAGCAGAAAGAAAATCCCCCCGCAAGCCGGGCGGGGGGATTTTCTTTCTGGATTTAACGCACAGTTAGCATTCCGGACCGGCGGCTTCGGCGCGGGCGCCGTAGCGCTCCAGCCACAGGCGGTCGAAGCCGGCCGCGACATCCAGCATGCAAATGTCGTCCGCGAGCTCCAGCACCAGGCCGGAGAGCTCGAGGTTTTGCTTCCACTTCCGCTGGATCCGATCGCAGCCCAGCCACGCGCCGAGGAGGTTCCCGGCGATCGCGGCGGTGGAATCGCTGTCGCCGGAGTGGTTGACCGCCGCGATCACCGCCTCGTCGAACGCCCACCCGTGGCGAAGCGCGCAGTAGACCGCGATGGCCACCGCCGAATCGCCGCACCAGCCGCCGCCGAGGGCATCGATGTTCTCCGGGTCGCCGCGCTCGCCGTTCGCGAGCTCCATCGCATCGCGCATCAGCTGGGAGAAGTCCGCGAGCTCGGGTTCCTCCGCGTAGAGCCGCTCCACGGCGGCGAGCGCCTCCGCGAGGATGCCCGGCAGCGTCTCGTCCTCCTCGCTCCGGAACGCGCAGCGATGGATGGCGTGGGTCAGAAACGCTGCGGGAATGAAGCCCATGGGATGGCCGTGGGTGATGGCGGCGGCCTCCGCGCCCAGGCGGTCGAGGGCATCCAGCTTCTCGCCCGCCCATTCGGGGTGGAGCAGGCCCACCGGGGCCACGCGCATCGCGCCGCCGCAGCCCTTGCTATGATTGATGCGCCTGCGCGTGGAGCCCATCCTGCCGGAGGCGAGCGCCGACAGGCAGGTGTTGCCCGGCGCGCGCCGGTCGAACAGCTCGTCGCGGCGCATGATCCAGGACGCGGGTGGCTCCTCCACCTCCTCCTGCGTCGCCAGCCAGTCGAGGTACGCCCGGTGCAGAAAGCGCGTCGTCGGCGCGGCGGTCGCGCCGGCGCCCTTTGCGAGCGCCCTCTGGGTGCGGGCGCAGAGCAGGCCGCAGGCGGTGAAGAGCGCCATCTGGGTGTCATCGGAGATCAGCGCCAGGCTCGACCAGCGGTCCATCTCGTACTCCCGGATGCCCTCCGCGCCGTACCTGCCGCGAATCTCGTCCCAGCTCATGAATTCCACGGGCGTGCCCAGCGCGTCGCCGATGGCGCCGCCGAGCAGGCAGCCGCGGATGCGGTCATGCCACACCCTCGCCTGCCGCGCCTCCACGCCCTCGCGCAGCGGCGGGCAAAACTGCCGCTGGAACGCCCGGAGCCTGGCCTTCTCGCCGGAGCCGTCCACGATGGCGAAGGTGACGACCCGAAACGGGTTTCCCCGCTCATGCTCGAACTCCCTCAGCGCCTCGGCGAAGGCCGCCGCCACCTGCTTCGGATCGTTGCCGAACGCGCCGCAGCCCCAGGCGCCCAGCACGAGCGCGTCGCACCCGCGATCCGCCGCCACGCTGAGCATGCCCCGAATGCGGTCGCGCAGCAGGCGCGAGAGCTCCTCCCGCGAAAGCTCCGCCCTCCCGAGGGAGACGGCCGGCACGGCGCAGGTCAGCACGGATACCACCGCGGTCTCCGCCAGGAGGCAGCCGTCATCGCCGCGAATAATCTCGACCTCCGGGGTGAACAGCATCGCGTCGCTGGCCAGCGCGGAGCCGAGCGCGCGGTGCGCCTCGTAGTAGGGCCGCGCCGCCTCGCTCTCCAGCGACATCAGCAGCGAGCTCGCGCGGCAGAGGTCCTCCTCCTGGGCCTGCGCGCCGCGGCGGACGCCTCCGCCCGGCGAGACCGGGTTGGCGAAGTTCAGCACCAGCACGCGGCTGCCGCCCGCGCGGGGCTCCAGATCCGCGCTCAGCTCCCGGGCGGCGCGGAAGGAATCCGCTTCCACCACGCGGTAGGCGCAGCGCCCGCCGCCGGGCCCGAGCGCCCTCCCGCGCGCGCGAAGCTTCGCCACCGCCTCGGCGTCGCAGTAGATCGCGCCGCGCATTCGCTCCGGGCTGAGCTTGAGCGTCACCGTCCGGCTCCCCAGGCGATAGCGCCCCTCCTTCAGTATCCCCAGCGTCTCCTCCAGCGCCGCCAGGTTGGCCTGCGCGCCCTCGCTCCTCATTCACTTCTCCCCCCTCGACCAATAGGTGCTGCCGTTCGTGATCATCAAAAACCGCTTGTTCCGCCGGTGGAACGCGTCCCGAATGTCGTCGCCGCTGTAGCGGCGGTTGAGCTCCTCGGCCTCCGCCGGACCGCTCACGGGGAAGAAGTCGTGGTAGTAGCCGTCCTTTTCCATGCCGTGAAACTCGGAGTGCTGCCCGAGGGCGTAGCCCCCGCACTTCTCGCAGCGGTACAGCATGCGGCAGCCCTCGTCCCACTCGTACAGGAAGTGATCCCCGCACTCGCCTCCGTAGTCCTCGGCGATCTCCCACTGCCGGTCGTCCCATGCCTGATGAACGTCGTCCATTTCAAAGATGTGACAGGGCCTTCCCTCGCGAATCCTCTCCGCCATTGTAAACGCTCTCCTCTCGCAGATTTTCGCGGCAGCGGGAGCCTCGCTCCCGGCCACAGCTTCATTTTAGCAGAGCGGAGGAGCAATTTTGTCGCCCGGCGGGCGACAATTGCGGAGCCTGGCTCGATTTTACCACGATCCTCGGGAGAAAGCAACACAGCAACGATCCCCGCGCCGAAGCGCGGGGATCGAGGGCCGCCGGATTGCGGCGTCAGGCAGCGGCTGAATCTTCGCACGTTCACGCCCCTTCGCCCAGCAGCGCATCGAGCGTCAGCGTCTCAATGCTTCCGTCCTCGCCGATCAGTGAGATGGTGCCGTCCGTCGAGCAAGCTATGCTCACGTACTTCATCTCCGTCAGCGCGCTGCCGTCCTCGTCGATCAGGCCGCAGCGCCAGTCCGAACCGTAGCACGCGCGGCCGTCGTAGGCGCCGCCGCTCAGGTCGTAGGTCGTCCGGTTTTCTCCAAAGCCCGCGCCCACGTACTGCCCCGGATCGAACTTCTCCGCGAGGAAGACGCCGCGCTCGCCCTTCCAGTAGAGCGGCGTGATGCGCTGATGGGTCACGCCGGGGATCGACTCCCCGCGGTTGTCGATCAGCGACATCTGCGCGTCCGCGCCGTCGCCCTTCACGGCCACCATGCGCTGGGGCTCCCCTTCCGCCAGCACCCGGTATCCGGCGTCCGGCCACCAGCCGCAGGCTTCCTGGCCCGCATACTCGAACAGCGCGCTGCCGTCCGCCAGCGAGCGGAAGATGCAGGATTCACCCGCCCAGAACGCGGACGCGTCCCCGATCTCCCGGAACACCGCGGGGTTTTCATAGCAGGCGTTGCGTTCGCACTCAAACAGAACCTCCAGCGTATCGCCGTCCAGAATCACCGAGCCGCCGCCTTTGCGGTTGCAGAAAAAGGGCGTGGGCGTGGTCGCGTGGGCCTCCTCCGCGCTCTGACGATAGATGAAATCGTACTCCGGCTGCACGACCCAGTTGCCGTCCCGGTCGACGATGCCCATCCTCTCGCTGCTGCCGTAGACCGCCGCGGCGTAGGGGGTGCCGCTGAAGTCTGCGCCCTCCGCCGGGGATTCGCGCGCGAGCTCCACCGCTGCTCCATTGCGCAGGGCGTTCATTTCGCCCTCGGTCAACGCGCTGTAGTAGATGGCGCGCCCATCCTGCAGGCGGCCCTGCATCGTGCCGGCGTACTCCCCGCCGATGCGCAGCTCCACGTCTTGCAGCAAGTTCTCGTCCGGGTCGGATTCGTAGATCACGGCCACGTGGGTGTCCAGCGCCTGATACACGCGAACCTCCGGCTCGCCATCCCGGCTGTACTCCGGCTCCGAGCCGTGCAGGAGCGCAAGCTTCAGCGCGCGATGCTCCTCGACCGTCTGCCGCTCGAAGCACGTGTGCAGCGCGCCACCCTCCATCCAGACTTGATCGGCGTTCACGCGCCAGTACATCTCCCAGGAATCGCCGAAGCGCTGCGTGGGGAGCAGGATCACGTACCAGGCGGAACCGATGTGGCGGCGGCAAAGGAGCGTGCAGAGCGCCTCGTCCCCGTCCTGCTCGAGCAAGTCGGGGGCAAGCGCCCAGACCTGCGTTCCATCCTCGGGGAAATTTGCGTAGGCTTCGCCGTGGAGCAGCTCCGCGCGCATCCGCTCCGCCTCCGCGCCCTCGTAGATCGCCTCGCCCATGAAGCCGAACACGCCGGTCAGCTCCTGCTTCGCCAGCCAGGAATCGGAGAAGCGCACGACGATCACGCTGTACCGCGCCGCAGCCGTGGGTTCGTCCCCGTCGTCCTCGTCCGGCACGCACACCGGGCAGGGGTACTTCTCAAACTCCGCCGCGCCCTCCAGTGAGATGGGAACCCTGCCCTCGACCCCGCCGCAGTTCTCCAGGGCGTGGTAGTAGATGTCCTCGTTGTTCGTCCAGTAGCCCTCCGCCTCGGCCAGCGCCGGGGCGATCAGCGCCAGCGAGAGCGCCAGCAGCATCGCAAGTCCCTTCCTCATCGCGCCTCGTCCTCCCCGCGCGGCTCCACCGCATAGTTCGCCCCGCACTCCGGGCAGAGCTCCTTCTCAAACTCCAGCGCCGTGACGAGCTTCAGCGCCACGCACCGCTCCCCGGCCCTCGGGCAGTCCCGCCGCACGTGATAGAATTCATCCGCCCGGGAGGCGTAGACCACGTCCCCGCCGCGCAGCGCCAACACCTCCGGGGCGAGCGGCACCACCTGGTCCGGCGCCCGTCCCTTTCCGTTCAACAGCAGCAGAGACGCGCCCACCACCAGCGCCAGGCACGCCGCCGCGCAGGCCGCCCAGCGCAGCCTGCGGCGCTGCTTCTGCCTGCGAAGCTCGCGCTGCCGGATGCGCAGGTGCGCCACGCGCACGCCATCGCGCACCTCTTCCGGCACTCGAGCATAGACCTTCGACCAATCCAAATCGCGCAGCGCGTCGCGCTCATTCCCCGGCATCGCCCGTCAACCTCCCCTTCATCATCTTTCGCCCCGCCGACATTCGCTGCCGCACGTTGCCCTCGGAGATCGAGAGCAGCTTGGCGATCTCCCGCGTGGAGTAGTTCTCCGCGTAGTAGAGCAGCAGCACGAGCCGGTACCTCTCGTCCAGCGTGGACAGCGCCGCCTCCAGATCGAGCGCCTCGGGCGGGCCGGGCGCGCGCAGCTCCGCAATGCTGGCCTCCGCCGCGCGGATCTGCTTGTGGGCGCGGCGCTGGAGGTTGCGGCACTCGTTGATCACGATGCGCGTCAGCCACGACTTCAGGTGCGAAGCGTCCCGGAGTTGGCC
>CANQGC010000171.1 GCA_947600345.1 uncultured Clostridia bacterium | reverse complement strand
ATGAATGCCAACGAGGAGAACAAGCGCGCCGCGAACGAGCTGAACGTTGAAGAATTGGAGGAGATTGCCGGGGGAAAATCGACTACTCACTTCTGCGTTTGCCCGCGGTGCAATCGAACTGTACTTGCCATGGTTGTACCTGGCATGGGATCAAGGGTCACGCTATGTCCATATTGCAAAGAGGAGGGCGTCGATTCCCCCATGGACATACACTAAGCGCGCAAAGCGCGGAACGGAGAAGCGCATCCATTCGCGAACGCAAACGCCCCTTTCGCGCAGCGGCCATTGACAATCCTCCCCCCGTCGGCTATAGTTGAGTCAGCAAGCCGATGGAGGGAGGATTCCTTATGGATGCCAACGAGCAGAACAAGCGCGGCGCGAACGAGCTGAACGGCGAAGAACTGGAGGAGGTTTCCGGAGGCGGGGCGCACGGCGTTACCTTGTGCCGTTGCCCGACGTGCAATCAAGTTTTCAGTACCGTAGTGGGTTCGCTATGTCCCTATTGCGGACTCACGGGCGTAGAATCTCGCATGGTCAAATGAACGAGCAGGATTTGGAGCAGGTCGCGGGCGGCAACGCGGCCGGCCACCACTCCATGAAGTTTCGCTTTCGCTGTCCGAATTGCGGCAGCGTCCGGATATTCACGGATTCGATCGGGTCGCTCACCTGCGATTGCGGCGCGACCATGAAGCCCCTGGATAGCTTCCTCGCCTGAGGCAGCCCGGCATTTCATTCGCGAAACAAACGTGACTTTCGCGCAATGTTCATTGACAATCCTCCCTCCCATCGGCTATAGTTGAATCAACAAGCCGATGGAGGGGGGATTTCTTATGTATGCCAACAAGGAGACCAAGCGCGTCGCGAACGAACTGAAGGACGAAGAACTGGAAGAGGTTGCCGGAGGTGTGAACATGAAAAGCTATTGCCCGACCTGCAAGAGGTATTTCAGGGTTGTACTCGAAACATGCCCCATGTGCCGATATGATGGCGTAACATCCTACCTGGTCCCAGTCTGAGCGCGAAAACGAACGAAAAAGAAGAGGAGGAAGAATCATGAGCGAGAACAACGAGTGGAAGAACGAACTGGACGAGCAGGAACTGGAGCAGGTCGCCGGAGGCCAAATCTCCCAAAAGAGCAGCGACGACATCATCGTCACCTACCGCTGCCCCAAGTGCGGCGCCACGAAGAAGGTCAGGACATCACCGAGCCCCAAACCCCATGCGATCCAGTGCCGCAACTGCCTCGTGCTCATGGTGGCGGAGTAGCCCTCCGGGCCGGAGGTTTTGAACGGAGAGGAAAGGAGCTGGAACGAAATGACGAATCGGAACGAGAACAACGAAAACAACGAACTGAACGAGCAGGAGCTGGAACAGGTCGCCGGAGGCCAAATCTCCCAAATAAGCCGTGGCGACATCACCATCACCTACCGCTGCCCCAAGTGCGGCGCCACGCAGAAGGTCAGGTCGTCACCGGGCATCAAACCCTATGGGATTCGGTGCCGCAACTGCCTCGAGCACATGGTGGAGGCGTAGCCCTCCCGGGCCGGAGATTCCAAACAGAGAGGAAAGGTGCTTGATCGAAATGACGGATCGGAACGAGAACAACGAACTGAACGAGCAGGAATTGGAGCAAACCGCCGGGGGCATTAGCTTCTCAACGCCCTTTCGTGATCTGTCCATCAATTACCGCTGCCCCAAGTGCGGCGCCACGAAGAAGGTTAAAATGCCCGACGGTATCCTTGCGCCCCTGTGCGACAACTGCCGCGGCTTTGTGAAAATGGAGAAGGCGTAGCCCTCCCGGGCCGGAGATCCCGAACAAGATGAAAGGAGATTGAATAAAATGACGAATCGGAACGAGAACAACGAGAACAACGAACTGAACGAGCAGGAGCTGGAACAGACCGCCGGGGGCTTTAGCTTCTCATCGGCCCTTCGTGATCTGTCTATCAATTACCGCTGCCCCAAGTGCGGCGCCACGAAGAAGGTTAAAATGCCCGACAGTATCATTGCGCCCATGTGCACCAACGGCCACCTCCCTGTGAGAATGGAGAAGGCGTAGCCCTCCAGGCCGGAGGTTTTGAGCGGAGAGGAAAGGAGATTGAGCGAAATGACGGATTGGAACGAGAAGAACGAACTGAACGAGCAGGAGCTGGAGCAGGCCGCCGGGGGCGTGAACTTCTCAGATGACAAGTACCACCGTGCCAAAGGAGTTTCGGATGGGCCTGCTTATGTCCTATACCGCTGCCCCAAGTGCGGCGACACGAGGAAGATTCAGGCGCTCGGCGATATTTCGCCCACGTGCAACATCTGCAACGGCCGCGTGAAAATGGTGAAGGCGTAGCCCTTCCGGGCCGGAGATTTCGAACGGAGAGGAAAGGAGATTGAACAACATGACGGATCGGAACGAGAGCAACGAACTGAACGAGCAGGAGTTGGAGCAGGCCGCCGGGGGCGTAAGCTTCTCAGATCTCTCCGCGTCACGACGCGGCGTTAGCCGTCTTTTTGATAATGATTATGTCCTATACCGCTGCCCCAAGTGCGGCGCCACGAAGAAGGTCAAAGGACCCGGCGGTATCCTTGCGGCCATGTGCGAAAAATGTTTCACGCAAATGGTGAAGGCGTAGCCCTCCCGGGCCGGAGATTTTGAACGGAGAAGAAAGGAGCTTGAACGAAATGACGGATCGGAACGAGAACAACGAGAACAACGAACTGAACGAGCAGGAGCTGGAGCAGACCGCCGGGGGCTTTCGTTTATCAGGGCTCTTTCTTGATCGTGATCAGTATATCCAATTCCACTGCCCCAAATGCGGCGCTACGAAGAAGGTCGCGACAAAAATGGGCCTCCGTGTCCTTGCGCCCATCTGCGACAACTGCCGCGCGCGCATGGTGGAGGCGTAGCCCTCTCTGAGCAGAGATTCCGAACAGAGATGAAAGGAGATTGAACAAAATGACAGATCGGAACGAGATGAACGAGAACAACGAACTGAACGAGCAGGAGCTGGAGCAGGCCACCGGGGGCGTGGGCTTCTCAGATCTCAAGCCAGGCAGCCGCGCCAAAGGAGGTTCGGATGGGCCTGCTGATGTCCTATACCGCTGCCCCAAATGCGGCGCTACGAAGAAGGTCGCGGCAAAAATGGCCCTCCGTGCCCTTGTGCCCATCTGCGAAAACTGCCACGCGCGCATGGTGGAGGCGTAGCCCTCTCTGAGCAGAGCTTCCGAACAGAGATGAAAGGAGCTTGAACAATATGACGGATCGGAACGAGATGAACGAGAGCAACGAACTGGACGAGCAGGAGTTGGAGCAGGCTGCCGGGGGCATTGATCTCGAAGATATCAGACACGCCCTCAAAGAGGCAGAGAAGCGTGATACTATCCTATACCGCTGCCCCAAGTGCTACGCCACGAAGAGGGTCCAGACAAGAAAGGGCCTCAGTCTCCCTGCACCCCCGTGCCGAAATTGTCTTGTGCAAATGGAGAAGATGTAGCCCTCCCGGGCCGGAGATTCCGAACAAGATGAAAGGAGATTGAACAAAATGACGGATCGGAACGAGATGAACGAGAGCAACGAACTAGACGAGCAGGAGTTGGAGCAGGCCGCCGGAGGCGTGGATCTCGCAAAGTTCAGCCGCCACCTCAAAGAGAAAATGGATTCTATTATGACTGTCCTATACCGCTGCCCCAAGTGCGGCGCCACGAAGAAGGTTCAAGGGCCCGGCGGTACCTTTGCGCCTCTGTGCCACAACTGCATCGTGAAAATGGTGAAGGAGTAGCCCTCCCGGGCCGGAGATTCTGAACAGAGATGAAAGGAGATTGAACAAAATGACGGATCGGAACGAGATGAACGAGAACAACGAACTGAACGAGCAGGAGCTGGAGCAGACCGCCGGGGGCTTTGCCCTCGAAAGCCACAGGGACGTCAGAGATCGTTTTGAGGAAGATTATGTCCTATACCGCTGCCCCAAGTGCCACGCCACGAAGAAGGCTACAGGGTTCTTCAAGGACCATGCGACCGCGTGCGCAAAATGTCGCGTTATAATGGTGAAGGCGTAGCCCTCCGGGCCGGAGATTTCGAGCGGAGAGGAAAGGAGGTTGAACGAAATGACGGATCGGAACGAGATGAACAAGAGCAACGAACTGGACGAGCAGGAGCTGGAGCAGGCCACCGGGGGCACGTCATTCTTCGGCGGTACTTCGTACGTCTATTGCCGCTGCACCAAGTGCGGCGACGTGCAGAGGTACAAGTTCTTCAATCCAAAGATGTGTATGAAATGCGGCGGGCTCCTGGTGGAGATATAGTCCTCCCGGGCCGGAGATTCTGAACAGAGATGAAAGGAGTTTGAACGAAATGACGGATCGGAACGAGATGAACGAGAACAACGAACTGAACGACCAGGAGCTGGAGCAGACCGCCGGGGGCATAATCTTCGAAAAAAGCCAAGACACCATCACCGTCAACTACCGCTGCCCCAGATGCGGCGCCACGCAGAAGGTCAAGACGTCACCGGGCTTCTTGCTCTATCCGCCCAAGTGCCCCAACTGTTCCGCGCTTATGAAGGAGGCGTAGCCCTCCCATGCCGGAGATTTTGAACGGAGAGGAAAGGAGGTTGAACAAAATGACGGATCGGAACGAGATGAACAAGAACAACGAACTGGACGAGCAGGAGCTGGAGCAGGCCACCGGGGGCACGTCACCCTTCGGCGGTACTTCGTACGTCTATTGCCGCTGCACCAAGTGCGGCAACGAGCAGAGGTTCGAGAAGATATTTGGCCACGCTTTCTATCCAAAGATGTGTAACAAATGCGGCGGAGGCTTGGTGGAGATATAGCCCTCCCGGGCCGGAGATTCTGAACAGAGATGAAAGGAGTTTGAACAAAATGACGGATCGGAACGAGATGAACGAGAACAACGAACTGAACGACCAGGAGCTGGAGCAGACCGCCGGGGGCATAATCTTCGACAAAAACTGCGACAACATCACCGCCAACTACAGCTGCCCCAATTGTGGCTCCAAGATACAGTCAGACGGACTTGAGTCTATGGTCATGTGCGAAGGAGCTGGAGCAAGACGCCGGGGTCGGGGGCCCGTGGTATCTTAAGGCAACACCGCACAGATACGGTGGGAGGTTGGAAACCCGGAGGGTTTCCAAGTCGGCCTATAGGCCGACCGGCTCGGTCGAATCGAAGATTCGAGCGAGCCGCCTCGGCAGGCGAATGAATTTTTCGTCAGATGCGCTTGCAAATTTCGCAGGCTTGCTGGTTGCAAGTCAAGAAATTTGCAAGCGCAGATGGCGGAAAAGGCATCGCCTGACGCGCCGCCGTTCTGTGCGGTGTTGCCTTAATGGCTTGTTGACTGCTAAGTACCGCTGCCCCAATTGCGACGCCAAGAAACAGTTAGACGAACGTGACTCTATGGTCCGGTGCGAAAAGCGTAAAGCGATGATGGAGTTTACAGGGTATGTGGACAAGTAGCCCTTCCGGGCCGAAGATTTTGAACAGAGATGAAAGGAGTTTGAACAAATGTCGGATCAGAACGAGATGAACGGGAACAACGAACTGAACGAGCAGGATCTGGAACAGACCGCCGGGGGCGTGGATCTCTCAGATGTCCGCCGCATGATCAAAGAGGCAGTGGATTCTATGGCTGTCTTTTACCGCTGCCCCGAGTGCAACGCCGTAAAGAAGGTGACAAGGCCCGGCGGTACTGCGCCCACCTGCGGCAACGGCCACCGCCCTGTGAAAATGGTGAAGGAGTAGCCCTCCCGGGCCGGAGATCCTGAACAGAGATGAAAGGAGGTTGAACGAAATGACGGATCAGAACGATATGAACTGGAACAACGAACTGAACGAGCAGGATCTGGAACAGACCGCCGGAGGGCTCCCGTATTTCATGCGTGGCCTGTTGACTGCTAAGTACCGCTGCCCCGAATGCGGCGCCAAGAAAAAGTTAGCCGTACGTGATGATCATCTGGCTCGGTGCGACAAGTGTAAAGTGCCGATGGAGTTTATAGGGTATGTGGACAAGTAGCCCTCCCGGGCCGGAGCTTCCGGCGGCGCGGGAGCGCAATTTAACTTCATGCCGCTATTGAGAAATAGAGGATTTCATGCTACAATAGTAGCGTTGCATGGAATCCTCTTTTCCGTGCGAAAGATCGAATGCACACGAGCGCGGCGCTGCGCGCCGTTGGGGAGCGAAGCTCCCGAAACGAAGGAGATGTGAAATCCCATGAAGCTTGGCGTGGTCGGATTGCCCAACGTCGGCAAGAGCACACTGTTCAACGCCATCACCTGCGCGGGCGCGCAGGCGGCAAACTATCCCTTCTGCACCATCGAGCCCAACACCGGCGTGGTGGCCGTGCCGGACAAGCGGCTGGACGTGCTGGCCGAGATGTACCACCCGGAGAAGTACACCCCCGCCACGCTGGAGTTCGTGGACATCGCCGGACTGGTCAAGGGCGCGAGCCGGGGCG
>CANQGC010000170.1 GCA_947600345.1 uncultured Clostridia bacterium | reverse complement strand
TGCGGCCCTGGACCCGGGGTTGGCTGAGTTCGTATTGCCGAGGTTTCGTTATCGGGCCGACAATACCGGCCCTCTGGTGGGTTTGGTTTTTGGGTTACGAGGTTACGGGGTTACGCCTCCGCTTCGCTTCGGCGGGGCTGCGCCCCGGACCCTGCTGGTTAGTTGGGGTGGGCGGTGGTGGGTTGCCTCGGCTTCGCCTCGGCGTGGGGCTGCGTCCCCGGCCCCCCTGTGAGTTGGTTTTGGGGTTGGCTTGAGGTACTCCGTTGGGGGACAAACGAAGAAATCTGGCGCTCGGATCTATGGCGCCAGATTTCGTGCTTCGTAGTATGGTATCTTTAGAAACGCAACGCAGGACTTTGGGCGGTCGGCCTTATGCCGCCCAAAGTCCGTCGCTCATGCGCGGCAGCAGGTGTCCGTTGACACTGTCAACAGACGGGGACGATCCAGTTGAAGTTGTCTTCGAGCTTGCCCCACTGGATGCCGGTGAGGGTGTCGTAGAGCATCTGGGTCACCGGGCCGATTTCGCCGTGGTTGACGATGAAGACCTTGTCCTTGTAGGCCAGCTTGCCGATGGGGGAGACCACCGCCGCGGTGCCGCAGCCCCAGGCTTCCTCGAGGGTGCCGTCGTCCATGGCCTTCTCGAGCTCTTCCAGGCTCAGCAGGCGCTCGGAGACGGGCATGCCCTTGCTCTTGAGCAGCTCGATGCAGCTCTTGCGGGTGACGCCGGGCAGGATGGAGCCGGTCAGGGCGGGGGTGATGACCTCGCCGTTGATCTTGAACATGACGTTCATCGCGCCGACTTCCTCGATGTACTTGCGCTCCACGCCGTCCAGCCACAGCACCTGGCTGTAGCCCTTCTGCTCGGCCTTCTCGCCCGCGCGGTTGGAGGCCGCGTAGTTGCCGCCGCACTTGGCGTAGCCCGTGCCGCCGCGCACCGCGCGCACGTCTGCGTCCTCGATCATGATGCCGACCGGGTTGATGCCCTCCTTGTAGTAGCTGCCCACCGGGCCGCAGATGATGGCGAACAGCGCGTGATGCACCGCGTGCACGCCCAGCGTCTCGTCCGTGCCCAGCAGGAAGGGGCGGATGTAGAGGGAGGTGCCCTCGCTGTGCGGCACCCAGTCGGCGTCGAGCTTCACCAGCTCCATCAGAATCTGCATGAAGTCTTCCTCAGAGAGCTGCGGCAGGCACAGGCGCTCGGAGGAGTTCAGCATGCGGCGGGCGTTCTCCTGGGGGCGGAACAGCTGAATCTTGCCCTCGGCGGTGCGGTAGGCCTTCAGGCCCTCGAAGATCTCGGAGCCGTAGTGCAGGCAGGTGCAGGCCGGGTGCATGGAGAAGTTCGCGAAGGGAACGATGCGGGCGTCGTGCCAGCCCTCGTCCTTGCTCCAGTCGATCAGCGCCATGTGGTCGCTGAAGATCTGGCCGAAGCCCAACTGGCTCTCGTCGGTCGGCTTCGCCTTGGGTGCGGTCGTCTTTTCGATGCGGATGTTCAGCATTTTTCTCTTCCTCCCTTGGTGATTGTTCGCTTATTCTTGATAGTCGCGGCCCAGTGCCAGGGCCTTCTGGTTGAAATCAAACATCTCGGGATGCTTGGCGGAGACCACGTGGTGCAGCGCGTCGTCCACGTGCGCCTGGTCGTACTCGCCCAGCGCCTGCATGATCTTGCCGGTCAGGATCATGTTCGCCAGCGTGGTCATGCCGCTCTCGGCAGCCAGCTTCGTGGCGGGCACGTAGTATACGTTCACGTCGGTGCGCTTGACCTTGCGCTCGATCAGCGTGGAATCCACGAAGATCGTGCCGCCGGGCACCACCGCGTCCTCGTACTTGTCCAGCGAGGGCAGGTTCATCACCATCAGCACGTCCGGATGGTCGACGATGGGGGAGCCCACCGGCTCGTCGCTGACGATCACCGAGCAGTTCGCCGTGCCGCCGCGCATCGCCGGGCCGTAGGACGGGAGCCAGGAGACCTCCTTGCCCTCCAGCATGCCCTTGTACACCAGGAACTTGCCGGCAAACAGCAATCCCTGCCCGCCGAAGCCCGCGATCAGATAGGAGTGCGTCACTTTGCTTCCCCCTTTCCGGCGCTGCGATCCTTGTATACGCCCAGCGGATAGTAGGGGATCATCTTCTCGTCGATCCACTCCAGCGCCTTCACCGGCGTCATGCCCCAGTTCGTCGGGCAGGAGGAGAGCACCTCCACCAGCGAGAAGCCCTTGCCGTCGATCTGGTTCTGGAACGCCTTCTTGATGGCCTTCTTCGCCGCGCGCACATTCTTGACGTTGTTCACCGCCACGCGCTCGAGGTACTCCGGCCCGTCCAGCGTGGCCAGCATCTCGCAGATGCGCACCGGGTAGCCGCAGTGGTTCACGTCGCGGCCATAGGGGGAGGTCTGGGTGACCTGGCCCGGCAGCGAGGTCGGGGCCATCTGGCCGCCGGTCATGCCGTAGATGGCGTTGTTGATGAAGATCACCGTGATGTTCTCGTTGCGCGCGGCGGCATGCACGGTCTCGGCGGTGCCGATGGACGCCAGGTCGCCGTCGCCCTGGTAGGTGAATACGATGTTTGAGGGCTCGGCGCGCTTCAGGCCGGTGGCGACGGCGGGCGCGCGGCCGTGGGCCGCCTCCGCCACGTCGCAGTTGAAATAGTCGTAGGCGAACACCGCGCAGCCCACGGGGGCCACGCCGATGGTCTTGCCCTCGATGCCCAGCTCGTCGATGGCCTCGGCCACGAGCCGGTGCACGATACCGTGGGTGCAGCCCGGGCAGTAGTGCAGCACCGCGTCGGTCAGGGCGTGGGGCTTCTGGAATACGACGCTCATTCCGCCTGGCCTCCCTTCTGCGCGTTCATAATTGCGTTGTAGACCTCCGCCGCGGACGGAATCACGCCGCCCGTGCGGTTGCAGGTGATGATCGGGCGCTTGCACTCGGTGGCGAGCCGAACGTCGTCCACCATCTGGCCCATGTTGAGCTCCACGGTGATGAAGCTCTTGCACGTCTCGGCCGCCGCCTTCAGCGGAGCCTTGGGGAAGGGCCACAGCGTGATCGGGCGAATCAGGCCGACCTTCACGCCCTGCTTGCGCGCCTCGTTGATGGCGTTCTTCGCCACGCGGGCGGCGATGCCGAAGGCCACGACGCAGATCTCCGCGTCGTCCATCCTGTAGGACTCGTAGCGCACCTCGTCCCGCTCGACCGCCGCGTAGCGCTCGTAGCGCTCCAGGTTCATCCGCTCCAGGTCGTAGGGATCCATGCTCAGCGAATTGATGATGTTGCGCTCGCGCTGCATCTTCGTGCCGGTGAGCGCCCAGGACTTGTCGCACTCCGGAATCTCGCGCGGGTGAATCTCCACCGGCTCCATCATCTGGCCCATGGTGCCGTCGGCCAGGATCATCGCGGTCATGCGGTACTTGTCCGCCAGGTCGAAGCCCAGCATCGTAAGATCCGCCATCTCCTGCACGCTGGCCGGAGCCAGCACCAGCAGGTGGAAGTCGCCGTGGGCGCCGCCGCGCGTGGCCTGGTTGTAGTCCGACTGGCTGGGCTGGATGCCGCCCAGGCCGGGGCCACCGCGCTGCACGTTCACCACCAGCGCCGGCAGGTTTGCGCCGGCCATGTAGCTGATGCCCTCGCCCTTCAGGGAGATTCCCGGGCTGGACGAGGAGGTCATCACGCGCTTGCCCGCGGAGGCCACGCCGTAGACCATGTTGATCGCGGCGATTTCGCTCTCCGCCTGCAAAAAGCACCCGCCGATCTTGGGCATGCGCTTGGCCATGTAGGCGGCTACCTCCGTCTGGGGGGTGATGGGATAACCGAAGTAGTGGCGGCAACCAGCCTGGATCGCGGCCTCCGCGATGGCCTCGTTGCCCTTCATCAGTACCTTTTCAGCCAATTTCTCTCACTCACCTTTCCACTTCGATGATGCAGTCGGGGCACATCGTGGCGCAGGACGCGCAGCCCACGCAGGCATCCGGATCGGTGAGCTCCGCCGGATGGTGGCCCTTCTGGTTGATCTTGTCCTTGGCGATGGCGATCAGCCCCTTCGGGCAGGCCGCAACGCACAGGCCGCAGCCCTTGCAGCGATCCGTTCGGAAAGTCAGCTTTGCCATAAGCTCTCCTCATTTCTGTCGGTCGGTTTGGTTGGATAATCACTGAATCTTCGGCTGAAGCTTCAGCGGGAACAGGTTTTCGATCCTGCCCTCGAGCGCCGGGATCAGCCGCTCCTCCGCCGAGGTGAAGCGCAGCGGAAGGCCGGTGGCTTCGCACAGCGCGCGGGCGTAATCCATGGAATGAAGCACGTCCTCCGGCGTGGTTTCGACGCCCAGGTTCGAGTTGTTGACGATGGCGGTGAAGCGCATGTTCGCGGCGAATTCGATCTCGCGCATGACCTCCAGCGTCGAAGGCACGTCGCGGGTCAGAGGCCGGAAGCGGTTGACGACGAGCAGCATCTCGTAGTCATCCTCGTCGACAATGGCGTCCCGCCAGCGCCCCAGCGCCAGCGCGCCCCGGTCGTCGCCGCCCACGTCGATCACGGCGCGAAGCGAGCGGTCGTCGGTGATGGCGTACACGTCCTGGGGCAGCGCCGGAACATCCACGTTGGAGCCGGCGTAGGCGGAGCAAATCACCCGCACGCCCGCGTGCTCCAGCTCGCCGCGCGAGTCGCTGGTGCGGAAGTAGGGGTTCACGATGTCCACATCCGCGATGGCCACGCGCTCGTGCTCCTCGCGAAGTTTCATTGCCAGGTTGACGGCGATGTTCGTCTTGCCGCTTCCGTAGTGCCCGGAGAGCAGCACGATGCGCTTGAAATCCTCCATGCTGCTGCCTCCTCGCCGAAAGTTTGTCTATCAATACAATATTTTAACTTCCCAATGTTGCGTTTTCTAGCGCAATCCCAATAGAAACGCAAGGCAGGACTTTGGGCCCTCTAATCTATGGGGCACAAAGTCCGGTCGCTCCCAGCGCGGCAGCATGTCGGGTTTCCAAAGGGGCAGTGCCCCTTTGGTGGGAATTCTTAAGGGGCAAAGCCCCTTAAGTTACAGCTTGTTGCGCTGGATCTTGCCGCTGATGGTCTTGGGGAGCTCGTCGCGGAAGACCACGATGCGCGGGTACTTGTAAGGCGCGGTGTGCTCCTTGACGTAGGTTTGGATTTCCTTCTTCAATTCCTCCGAGGGCTGGGTGCCCTTCGTGAGCACGATGCTGGCCTTGACCACCTGGCCGCGCACCTCGTCCGGCGCGGCGGAGACGCCGCACTCCAGCACGTAGGGCAGCTCCATGATGACGCTCTCGATCTCGAACGGCCCGATGCGGTAGCCGGAGGACTTGATCACGTCGTCCGCGCGGCCCACGTACCAGAGGAAGCCGTCCTCATCCTGCCAGGCCACGTCGCCGGTGTGGTACCAGCCGTCGTGCCAGACCTCGGCGGTGCGCTCCGGGTCGCGGTAGTAGCCCTTGAACAGGCCGCAGGGGATGTACTCCGAGGTCCTGATGCAGATCTCGCCGTTCTCGCCGGTGCCGACCCTGTTGCCGTCGGAATCCAGCAGCGCGATGTCGTACAGCGGCGTGGGCTTGCCCATGGAGCCGATCTTGTGGCCGCCGCCGATCATGTTCGCGACGGACAGCGTGGTCTCGGTCTGGCCGAAGCCCTCCATGATGCGCAGGCCCGTCTGCTTCTCGAAGATGTTGAATACCTCGGGGTTCAGCGCCTCGCCGGCGGTGGTGGCGTGCACCACGCTGGAGAAGTCGTACTGGCTCAGATCCTGGCGGATCATCATGCGGTACATGGTCGGCGGCGCGCAGAAGGTCGTGATGTGGTACTTGGCGAACAGCGGCAGGATATCGGAGGCGTCGAAGCGGTCGAAGTCGTAGGCGAACACCGCGCCCTCGGCCATCCATTGGCCGTAGAGCTTGCCCCAGAGCGCCTTGCCCCAGCCGGTGTCGGAGATGGTCAGGTGCAGGCCGTCGCGCTCCACCAGGTGCCAGTACTTCGCGGTGATGTAGTGGCCCAGCGGATACTTGTAGCTGTGCATGGCGATCTTCGGGTAGCCGGTGGTGCCGGAGGAGAAGAACATCAGCATCGTGTCGTCGCCGCAGGGGGTGTCCGCGCTCCGCTTGAACTTGCGGGTGAACAGCGGGCTCTCGGCGTCGAAATCGTGCCAGCCCTCCCGGGAGCCGCCGGCGATGATTTTGATCAGCTTCTCGCTGCCGGCGGAATCTTCGATGTGCTCCGTCGCCTTGCCGTAGGCGGTGCAGACGATGGCGTTCACCTCGGCGCGCTCGAAGCGGTACTCGTAGTCGTGGGGCAAGAGCTGGTCGGTGGCGGGGATGGCGATGGCGCCCAGCTTGTGCAGGCCCACCATGATCGGCCAGAACTGCCAGTTGCGGCGCAGCACCAGCATGACCTTGTCGCCCTGCTTGATGCCCAGGGACTTGAAGTAGTTCGCCGCCTGGGCGGAGAGCAGCTTCATGTCCCGGAAGGTCAGCCGCCGCTCATG
>CANQGC010000169.1 GCA_947600345.1 uncultured Clostridia bacterium | reverse complement strand
CCGCATGGCGGAGCTGCCGCCCCAGCTGCGCACGCTGCAGTCGGCGCTGCACCTGATCAGCCAGTGGGCGCAGGTCTCCGTGGTGCTGGCGGATGCGGAGATGGCGCCGCTCTGCGAATCGGTCTGGCTGCGCCAGGCGGCGAACGTGGCCGGGCTGCTCGCGCCGGACAACGCGCCCAGGGAGCCGATGGCGCCGGAGAGCTTCGCCCTGGCGCCCGGCAGCTGCATCTGGGGCGTCCCCGCGCAGCCGGAGCGCGGCGAGGCGATGCGGCTTTACCTGATCGGCGACGCGCGGGCGCTTCAGGAGGAGCAGGTGCGCTCGATCGCGGAGGCGATGCAGCTGGCGGCGGATCTGTGGAAACATCCGGAGGACGCGCCGATGACCACCGCGCTGATCCAGGCGATACTCAGCGACGAGCCGATCAAGATGCACCGGCTCGCGGCCGCGATGGGCATCGATGTGGCGGCCATCCACACCATGTGGACGGTGCGCGCCAACCGCAGGGACCGGGAGCTCACGCGGCGCGCGGTCGCCGCGGCGCAGGACCTGTTGCGCTGCATGGGCGGCGCGGTGCTCGTGGATCTGTACCGGGGCAATTCGAACGGGATTCCCGACCTGGTGGCCTTCTTCCGGAGCACGGGCGCGCTTCAGGAGCTCAACAGCTGCGCGGAGGAGCTGGTGCGCAAGCTCAACCGCCTCTGCGCGGGCGGCGTCACGCTGACGATGCCCCACTACAACCGCAGCACCGCCGATGTGCGCGCCGCCTTTGGCCGCTGGGACGAATACGAGGCGTACGCCCGGGCGATCCTCCCGGGGCGGAGCGTGCTCACGGACGGCGACATCGCCTTCGCCAAGCGCTGCAGGGAGGTCATCCGCATCGGGGAGCGCAGCGTGGCGCGCACGCTCGCCGCGCTGGAGGCGCTGGAGGAGCGCAAGCGGCCGGAGGAATACCTGCGCACGCTGGCGGTGTACCTGCTCGATGCGCACATGAATGTGCAGGAGACGGCCGACAGGCTGTACCTGCACAAGAATACCGTGAAGTACCGCCTGAAGCAGTGCGCCGACAGCCTGGGATTTCGGATCGGAGAGATGCCCGCGACCGACTCCCTCTACCTCGCCCTTGACGTCGGGCGCCTGCTCGAGGGCGGAAGGCAGCGCCGCGAAGCGCACGCTCGGTTTGTCCCTTCGGACAAATTGGGCGCGCTTTTTTTGCGCGGTGAACCATATACACGCGCCCCTCAAGGCAACAGCGCCCACCTCCTTTGTGCAGCGTTGCCCTAAGGAACTTCAAAGCTCCCGGCGCGCCCGAGGGCCAATTCGCCCAGGGCGCGCCGGGGACATCGTGCAAAGCGCGGCGCGGGAGCTTCGGCCCTTGATTCAAAGGGGCCGGGGTTCCGCGCCGCGCTTTTGTGTCCGCCCGCGGCCCCTTCGGCGCGGGCGCGGGATGGGTGCGAGAGAATGTGGCGAAAATGACGGGTACAAATATGGCGCATGTGCATAACGATGGCCGGCATATATGAATTACTTGATAAATTTGCCCCGAAGCTTTGTCCTCTGCGCAGGTTTGTGTTATAATCTTAACAACAGAATGTGCCGGGAGAACGACTTGCCGGAAAGGAGTCTGCGCTATGGTCAATCTGCTCACATCGCTGCTCTCGCCGATCTTCGCGCCGCTGAACGTGAGCGCCGGGGAGCTTCGATCCTACGTGGAAGCGTGCGCCCTCTACGTCTACATCGTCCTCGGGGCGCTGCTGGTCGCCGTCGTGGCGTTCCTCCTCGCCCGCAGGCTCCGGCGGGGCGTCAAGGGCTTCGCGCGCATGAACTGCCTGATCGCCTGGCTGCTGGCCGCGCTGGTCTGCGCCAACGCCGCTTGCCTCGGCCCGCTGCGGGAGGGCCTCTCCGGCGCGCTCGACGCGCCGTCCGCCGCGCTGGCGGAGGAGGCCGCGGCCGCCCGCGATGCGGTCATCGCCAGGGTGGGCGAGGAGGGCCTGGTGCTGGTCCGGAACGACGGCCTGCTGCCGCTACCCTCCGGCACCAAGGCGCTGAACGTATTCGGCTGGAGCTCCACGAATCCCGTCCTCGGCGGCGCGGGCTCCGCTCCCGGCGATGGGTCCTCCGCCGTGGGCGTTTTGCAGTCGCTCAGCGACGCGGGCTACGCCACCAACGAGGAGCTGAGCGGAATATACACGGCCTACCGCGCCGATCGCCCGGTCATCGACGAGGCGCGCCAGGATTGGACGCTGCCCGAACCGGCCGTCGACGTGTACACCGACGAGGTGATGGCCCGGGCCAGGGAGTTCTCCGACACGGCGGTGATCGTGATCTCCCGCTCCGGCGGCGAGGGCGCGGATCTGCCCCGGGACATGAGCGCCGTCATCCGGGGAACCTACGACATCGCGGGCGACGTCTCCGTCGCGCCGGACAACTACGGCTATACGCGCGCCAGCTACACCAACAACGGCGATTACGACGACTTTGAGCCCGGCGAGCACTACCTGGAGCTCTCCGTGACCGAGGAGAAGCTGGTGGAGAAGGTCTGCTCCGAGTTCGAGCGCGTCGTGCTGGTGGTCAACGCCAACAACGCCATGGAGCTGGGCTGGATCGACGACTACCCGCAGATCGGCGCGGTGATCCTGGCCCCCGGCGGCGGGAGCACGGGGCTGTCCGCGCTGGGCGGGATCCTCTCCGGGGCGGTCAATCCCTCGGGCAGGACCGCGGACACCTACGTCTACGACCTGACCGCCGCGCCCAGCTGGAACAACGTGGGCAACTTCTCCTACAGCAACGCGGACGATCTCAAGCGAATCATCGCCGCTAAGGACGAAACCTACGAGGGCAACCTGGCCTTCGTCAACTATGCCGAGGGCATCTACGTGGGCTACAAGTACTACGAGACCGCCGCCAGGGAGGGCGCGATCGACTACGACGAGCAGGTGCTCTTTCCCTTCGGCTACGGCCTGAGCTACACGAGCTTCGCCCAGGAGTTCGAGCGCTTCGACGCCAGCGGCGACAGCGTGGAGATCGGCGTGAAGGTGACCAACACCGGCTCCGTCGCCGGAAAGGACGTGGTCGAGCTCTACTTCGATCCGCCCTACCAGAGCGGCGGCATCGAAAAGGCCAGCGTGAATCTGATCCGCTTCGGCAAGACCGGCGCGCTGGAGCCCGGCGCATCCGAGACCCTCTCCTTCTCCATCCCGAAGGAGGACTTCGCCGCCTACGACGACGGCATCAAGCTTCCCGGCGGCGGCTACATGCTGGAGGCCGGCGTCTACACCGTGTCGCTGCGCTCCGATTCCCACACCGTGCTGGACGAGCAGAGCTTCGAGGTGGACGGCGATATCGCCTACACCGACGGCCGCGCCGGCGACCGGGTTCCCGCTGAGAACCGGTTCCAGGACGATTCCCGCGGCGGCTTTGTGCAGCTCTCCCGGGCGGACGGCTTCGCCAACCTCGCGGAGGCCACCGCCGCGCCCGTCAGCCTGGAGATGAGCGCCGAGGTTCGCGCCCGGGTCGAGGAGGACGCCTGCGGAATCTACGATCCCGCGCTGCACGACGATCCCGGCGACGTGGTGCCGACCCTGGGCGCGGAGAACGGCAAGCGCCTCTATGAGCTGCGCGGCGCGGACTACGGCGACGAGGCCTGGGAGCCGCTGCTCGACCAGCTGAGCTTCGAGGATATGTCCGCGATGATCCTCCAGAGCGGCGGGCAGTCCGCGGCGGTGGAGTCCGTGGGCAAGATCGCTACCGCCGGTTGCGGCGGCGCGGCGGCCCCGTCCGGCTCCGATGCTCGTCCCACCGGGGTGCTGATGGCCCAGACCTGGAACGCGGCGCTGATCGAGGAGCTGGGCGCGGCGCTGGGCCGGGAGTGCGCCGCCGCCGGCTGCTACGGCTGGCGCGGCCCGTCGATGAATACCCACCGCAGCGCCTTCGCGGGCGGCAACTTCGCGGGCTACTCCGAGGACGGCGTGCTGGCCGGGTACCTGGCGGCCGCCGAGTGCAACGGCGCCGCCGCCAGCGGCGTCTATCCCTGGATTCAGCGCTTCGCGCTCAACGATCAGGAGACCAACCGCCGCGCCTTCCTGCTGACCTTCGCCTCCGAGCAGGCGATCCGCGAGATCTATCTGAAGCCCTTTGAGCTCTGCGTCAAGGGTTACGGCGGCGCGGGCATGGCCTGCGCGGTCGCTCCCTCCTGGATCGGAACCGAGCCCTGTTGCGGCAGCGGGGAGCTGCTCGACGGCGTGCTTCGCGGCGAGTGGGGCTTCGCGGGCGTGGTGGCGGCCGGCCCCGGCGGGCCCTACGGCTACATGATCGCCGACCGTTGCGTGCGCTCGGGCGTCGATTTGATGCTGGGGGCGGATTCCGACGGAGCGAACGCCTTCAGCGACAGGAGCGCCACCGAGCTGCTGGCCATGCGCCGGGCCTGCAAGAACATACTCTACACCGCCGTCAACTCCGGCGACTACGGCGGCGAGGGCGATCCGTCCGTCCGGCCCGGCAATCTGACCAGGCTGGTCAGGTTCGCCGATATCGCCGGCCTGGCGCTGCTCGCGCTGCTTGAGCTGCTGGCGGTCTGCCTGCTGGTGCGCGGGAAGAAGAAGGGCTGAGGATTTTAGGGCGAGTTGGGAAGTGTGTATGAGCGCCCCTCCGCGAGGAGGGGCGCTTGGTGTGTTGGGGAGGGGATGCGGGGGGTTGGTTTGCTCTTTGGCTTGGGAAGCGGAGCTTCCCAAGCCAAACTCGCCTCGACGCGGCCCGCGGTATGGGGACGGTGGAGCCTTGGTACGCATTGCCAAGCTTTGTATTTGATACCGCGGGCCGCTGGGGGGTGTTTCGGGCTCCGCCCGGACCCGCTGGGCTCCGCCCAGACCCGCGGGCGCTGCCCGGACCTGCTTAAGGGACTCTGTCCCTTAAGAATCTCTGCCAAGGAACCTGAGGTTCCTTGGATTCTCCCTTCTGGGGGGACGAGGTGCGTTGTCCATGGGAGATTCACAAAATGTTGCTTGTTTTATGGCTGCCACCGCGCTATGATGGAGGCACGCGAGGTGAATTTACGCGATGCATACCAAGGGAAAGACGTCCGCGCGGGACATGACGGTGGGAAACATCCTGCTACTGCTGATCCAGTTTTCCGTGCCGATGATCATCGGAAACCTGTTCCAGATGATGTACAACACGGTGGACTCGCTGGTCGTGGGCAACTTCGTGGGCAAGGAGGCGCTGGCGGCGGTGGGCGCCACCACGATGATCATCAACATGCTGGTGTTCTTCTTCAACGGCGTGTCCACCGGCGCGGGCGTGGTCATCAGCCGCTACTTCGGCGCGCGAGAGGACGACAGCCTGCACGTGGCCGTGGAGACCACGATCTTCGTGACCTTCGTCTGCGGGGTGCTCTTTACGGTCATCGGCATATGGATGGTCGACCCGATGCTGCGCTTCATGGCCACGCCGGACGACGTGATGCCCGCGGCCCGGGAGTACCTGACCATCTACTTCGCCGGAATCTCGGGTCTGCTGGTCTACAACATGGGCAGCGGCATACTCCGCGCGGTGGGGGATACCCGGCGCCCGCTGCTGTTCTTGATCTTCACCAGCGTGGTCAACGCGATACTGGACCTGGTGTTCGTGATCGTCTTCCACGCGGGCGTCGCCGGCGTGGCCTGGGCTACGATCATCGCCCAGTTCCTCTCCGCGGGCATGATCCTGGTGCTGCTGTCCCGCACGGGGGAGGTCTACCGCCTGACCTGGCGCGACCTTCGATGCGATCGCATTGTGCTCCGGCAGATCTTCATGATCGGCCTGCCCGCCGGGGTGCAGAGCGTTATCACGGCGTTTTCCAACGTGTTCGTGCAGTCCTACGTGAACTTCTTCGGCTCGGCCTGCATGGCGGGCTGGAGCTGCTACAACAAGCTCGATACCTTCATCATGCTGCCGATGCAGAGCGTGGCGATGGCCGCCACGACCTTCGTGGGGCAGAACATCGGCGCGGGCCGGGAGGATCGGGTGAACCGGGGCACGGTGGAGTCGCTGCTGCTCGCCGTGGGGATCACGGCGGTCATCGCGGCGCTGCTGTTCGCGTTTGCCGGGCCGGTGACGGGCATCTTCACCAGCGACGCGGACGTGATTCGCTTCGGCGTGCTGTTTTTGCGGGCGAACGTGTTCTTCATGCTGTTCAACTGCGTCAACCACACGCTGGCGGGCGCGCTCCGCGGACGCGGGGATTCCACCGGGCCGATGGTGATCATGCTGCTGAACTTTGTGGCGGTGCGGCAGGTTTACCTGTTTGTCGTGACGCGCTTCATCAGCAACACGGAGCTGCTGGTGGGCGTCAGCTACCCGGTGGGCTGGGTCGCCTGCTGCATCGTGGAGGTGACGTACTTCTATCTGCGCTGGGGCAGGAAGAGGCAGGAGCTCGCATAGGATTCGAGCAGAGGAACAAAAGTCAAAACCACCAGTTGAACTGGTGGTTTGACCAAGCCCTATAAGGGCATATCTCCTGTGGTCGCCCTCTAAAG
>CANQGC010000168.1 GCA_947600345.1 uncultured Clostridia bacterium | reverse complement strand
TCCACCAGTCCGGTCACCCGGGCGGTGAAGGATGTGTGTGGCTCTGCCGCCAGGCCGTATACGTAGCGGTTGCCGAAGCCGTCCCGGCCGCGGGACAGCCAGGAGCAGGGGGTCACGTCGCAGGCGAGGTCCAGCACCCGCTGCCGGGGCCCCTCCGACGGCAGGCACATCAGCCGGAAGCTGTGGCGCTCGATGCTCCGATCGAACTCCGAGCGCATCTCGTAGCGAAATTGCAAGAGCTCAGACATCGAGTATCCGCCCCAGGCAGGCGAGCGCCCGCGCGTAGTCGATCTCCTCGCCCTGGAGGAGCTCCTTCAGCTCGTCCATCGCCGCCCAGTTCACCGGCAGCCTGCTCTCCCGGGAGCGGGGCAGCATGCGGTTGTAGGCCCGGCGCAGCTCGTGGGGGCTCTGGCGGAAGCGCAGGTAGAGGTCCAGCCGCTCCACCCGCTTGCCGAACTTCATCACACCGCGGATGGCGAAGTGGTCGATCTGGTCGTCCACGCAGCCCCAGAAGGCCAGCAGGTTGTCCACCGCCTTCTGCAAATGCAGCACCGGCGCATCGCTCACCGCCGCCGATTCCACGCTGTAGAGCGCCATCTGGATGTAGCCCAGCGTCTCCGTGCCGATCTCGTCGCGCAGCACGATGGCGTTGTCGTAGCCCCGCAGCAGGTTGCTGATGATGGAGTTCGGGTCGGAGCGGTCGTAGCCGTAGCGGCTGATGAAGTCGCCCTTGGAGGCGTAGATGTTGGGAATCTCCAGCATGTCGCAGATGCGGACGTAGAAGTCCTCGCTCACGTCGATCATGCTGTCGTAGCCGTCGCAGTAGAGCTTGAGTGTGGTGTACACCCGCTCCGAATACCTGCCGAGCCAGTAGAGCCGGTCGGCCTTCTCTATCGTGATAGCACCCATGTGTCCTTGAATCCCCCTCCCTGAGAAGAATTGACGATGAAGGAATCCGGGTTCCGGGAGAAGCGGGTCAGCCCGCTCTTCCAGACGGTGACGTCCTCCCCGGTGAGCACGAAGGCGCGCAGGTCGGCCTTGCGGGGCACGCGGGCGTCGCCCTCCATGATGTCGATGTCGATGAAGTCGATCACGTCCTGGGCGATGAAGCGCCGGGGCTCCCGCCGAATCAGCGCCATCAGGTCTTCCTTCTGCTGCCTGGTCAGCTTGTCGCCGAACACCACGCCGTAGCCGCCGGCCTCCGCCACGTCCTTGATCACGATGCGGTCGAAGTTGTCCATCGTGTACTTCATGTCCTGCTCGTAGTAGGGCAGATAGGTCGGCGCGTTGTGGGTGATGCAGTCCTCGCCCAGGTAGTACCTGACCATCTTCGGCACGAAGTAGTAGATGCCCTTGTCGTCGGCCACGCCGTTGCCCGGGGCATTGATGATCGCCACGTTGCCCTTCTTGTAGACCTCGTAGAGGTGGGGCACGCCGATGACCGACTCCGGCAGGAAGCTCATCGGGTCGAGGTACTCGTCCGATATGCGGCGGTACACCGCGCCCACGCGCTGCTTCGTGCCGTCCATGCCCTGGTAGAACAGCGCGTCGCCCTCCACGAAGAGGTCGCTGCCGGTGACCAGCGCCGAGCCCGTCTGCTCCGCCAGGTAGGAGTGCTCGAAGTACGCCGCGTTGTAGCGGCCGGGGGTCAGGATCACGTTGGCCCCGCCGGTGTTGACGTAGTCCATCGTGCGCTTGAGCAGCGAGGCGTAGTCCCGGTTGTCGGCGATGTGCGTCTCCCGGAAGGTCTCCGGGCTGGCCCTGCGGCAGAGCTGCCGGGCGATGAGCGGATAGCTCGCGCCCGAGGGCACGCGCAGGTTGTCCTCCAGTATGTACCAGCTTCCGTCCTTCGCCTGCACCAGGTCGATGCCGGAGATGTGGCTGGCGATGCCCCTGGGCGGCTTCACCCCGGCGCACTGGGCCAGATAGCCCGAGGAGGAGAACACGAACTCGGGCGGAATCACGCCGTCGCGGACGATCTTTCCGTCCGCGTAGATGTCGGCCAGGAAGCAGTTGAGCGCCGTCACCCGCTGCTGGAGTCCCCGCTCCAGCTTCGAAAATTCTTCGGCGGAGATCACCCGGGGAATGGCGTCGAAGGGAAACAGCTGCTCGTTGAACAAGCCGTTTTTGTAGATGCCGAACTTCACACCGTAGCGCGCCAACTGCTCGTTGATCGCACCGGTGGCCTTGCATATGTCGTTCATGTCCTCAACCCCTTGGATATTCGGAAAGTATAGAGAGCAAAGAGAAACTCCCTTTGCTCTCTTGAAAATTTTATCATAAACCGAAAGTATTGTCAACGACTTCGCGAGAGTATAACGTTTCTGTCGCTTCTGCGAATCAGGACGGCCTGCGCTCGGATGAATTCGGAGCCATGATGCGCGCAATCTCGTCGGCATAGTTGATGGAGTTGTTGTACAGATGGTAGAGGAAGGAATTTTCGCTGTGGTGGGCGTACTCGCTCATGAGCTCGGTCAGGAACGAGGCCGGACGCTCCGCTTCGAGGAATTCCAGGGCGAACCAGTCGAAGTCGTTCTCGATGTCCAGCGGCGAATAGCCGCAGTTTCTGACGATTTCCTGCAGGCGATCCGGGGTCAGCCGGTGCCTGCTGGGCAGGGTTCCGCTCTTTGCCGCGAAGAAGAGCAAAAAGCAGATCAGCGCGGTGCGGTCGATGTCCAGCGTGCCCTGGATGTATTTGTACACGGCGTGCTCGCCGGAGCGGTTCTTGTTGTAGCTCGGGTTGCCGCCCTTCGCGCAGTCCTGGTCCATGGATTGCTCGGCCTCCTCCGTCCTGCGGTGGATGACCTCGTCGTCGGAGAGCTTGGCGAAGTCCGGCCGGTTCTTGCGGAATATGGTGGCGATGCGCCGCTTCAGCTTCGCAGGGATGTCCTTCACATCCGGGTAGCACTCCATCAGCACTTCGACCCAGTCCAGCGAGACATAGCCGTAGAAGAAGTAGTTGAATTCGTCGAATATCACGCCGCTGGAGAGGGTGGAGCTCTGAATGTATTCCCGCTTCTTCTCCTCGCTCCAGGTCTTGTGCTTGCGGAGCACGGTGACCACCTTCAGCGGCATCAGCGCGGACAGGGCGGCCTTCACGCCGCGCCCCCTGCGCACCGCCGCGAAGTAGCGCTCGATCTGCGCGTTGAGGTAGAAATAGAGGTACTTGCAGAAGTAGTAGCGGGCCCGCTCGCGGGCGGTGCTGAAGCTTTGCACGTTGTCCAGCAGGAAGGCGCGAAACTCCTCCAGGCTGTCGGACAGGGACATCATCTTCTCCTCCAGCAGCGCCGTGTGGGTCTTGGTATAGAGCGCGTCGCCCGCGGTTTTGGAGTTCTGCAATACGTACCGCTCCAGCTCGTCATAGGTGATCTTCTTGGAGAACCAGTCGGTCTTTTCCACGGAATCGTAGATGTCGGCGCACTGGGCCTGCAGGCGCTTCCACTCCGCGTAGCTGTAGCCCTTGAGGAAGGCGTAGATCAGCGTCGCCTCCCAGAAGTTGCGCAGGTACAGGCGCGGGCAGCGGTTCTCCTCCAGCATCGCGTTGAGCTTTTGCAGCGTGTAGTGCTTCTCGAAGCCCAGCGCGATGATGCGGTAGCGCAGAGGGATATAGAGGATGCCCTCCTTGGAGAGCACGCCGCGGGGGTTGACCAGATCCTCGATCGTGGCGACGCCCTGCATGTTGCTGATGATGCGCTCAAAGATTGCGTGTTGATCGCGTGCCATGGAATGGACCTCCTGTTTGCTTTGGTAAGGATCACTTCATAGGGATAGAGAAGATCGGTCAGAGCCGCTCGCGCTCGAAGCCGTATTCCTCCAGCGGGAAATCGTCCCACCAGGCCTGGAACTCCGCGGCGTAGGGAACGGATTCGTCCGGGGATTCCGACAGCGCCCGGTTCGTGAACAGGGCCCAGGCGTAGTGGTAGCAATTCTGGGTAAGCCAGTCGACGCCGGTGTTCAGGAAGATGCGATAGCGCTCGCCGCTGGGCTCGTCCATGAGCTGAATCACGACGGTGGAATCGTAGATGATTTCGCTGAACGGGTATTCCCGCAGGAGCCCGGGCACGATCTCCGCGATGTTTTCGATCAGATGCTCGTCCGCCTGAAGGCCGAGCGCGATCCAGAACGTGCCGTTGGAGTAGTTGCAGGCGTAGCCGGTCTCCTGCTCGAGGCGCTGGATCAGCGCTTCCAGGCGGTACTCGCCGTCCTTGCGCAGCGTGCGCAGGCCGAAGCGGTCCTCCACGGATTCGTCGAGCCGCAGGCTGATGCCGTCCCGCGCGTCCCAGATGCCCTCGCCGTTGCGGTAGCAGCCGGCAGGCAGATCGGATTCGTTCACCAGGGCAGCGAGGTAGTCCAGTATGTAGCGGTGCGCCGCGTCGATTCGCTCCAGGCCCTCGAACAGGAAGTCCCGGAACACCAATGCGCCGTCGGTCACCGGGGCGTCCAAGAGGATCTTCGCCAGGGGCAGGCCGTCGCTCGTCTGAAGGTAGAGCGCGCGCATGCCCTGCCGCAGCATGCCCTCGGTGATCGCCTGCAGCTCCTGGGCCGAGGAGGACTTCTCGAAGCGCAGGCCGAAGCTCCCGTCGCCGTTGTCGACGACGCGCAGCGGCTGCCCGCCGTTGAAGTCGCGGGTGACGCTGATGCCATTGCCGGAGCTCTCCCCGGCGATGCTCAGCGGATTGAGGGAGCCGATCGTCTCCGTCACGAAGCGCCCGATGGGGCCGGGATCGATGCGGAAGAGGATCACGTTGGGGTTGCCGTAGGCGGTGCCGAAGGCGTAGGGCGTGCCCAGCGCGTCGAGCCGCGCCTTGAAGTCCATCAGCAGGTTTGCCCTCTGGCCGCTCGTCTGGTGCTCATCGGAGATTTTGTAGGTGAAGATCGCCGTTTCCCGGTCGAATTCCTCCGGGCGAACCTGGTTCCTTCCCGAGAAGGGCGAGGCCGCCGGGTCGTCCCACTCGGCCTGAATCTGGTATTCGAGCTTGAGGCTGTAGGCGTCGAGCTGGGGTTTGAGCCGCTCGCCGAGCGCCTCGCCGATGTCCCGGTCCTCGAACAGCGCCAGCGGCAGCTCCACGCGCAGGCGGCTGCCCTCGACGCTCGCGATGTAGTTGCCCTCGCCGGCGAAGCCGTTCAGCGCATCGCTCAGCTCGCCCTGGGCCCGGGAGAAGTCCCGCACGCTCATGTCCTCCGGGGCAGTCAGGAAGAAGGTCTCCGTGTCGACGCCGTCGAAGCGGTGCTCCCGCCTGTACCTCCGGTAGGAGCCGTAGCCCAGCGCCAGCGTCGCGCAGAGCAGCAGCGCCACGGCGATCAGCAGCGCCCGCGGCAGGGCGGTTCGACTGCCGCTGGCCTCCTGCCTTGGCAGCGCCTCCCGCATGGCCGCCGCCAGCTCCTCCATGCTCTGCCAGCGCTTCGACGCGATGAGCTCCATGCCGCGCAGGATCACCGCCTCGCACCTGGGCTCGATGCCGGGCCGCAGCTCCGAGGGCGCGCTGAGCTCATCCACGAACATGCGCTGGATCGAATCCACCGGCGGCCTGCCGGTGACGCAGTAGTAGAGCGTGGCGCAGAGGGAGTAGACGTCCGTCCAGGGCCCGAGCTTGCCCTTGCGGTCGTGCTGCTCGGGCGGCGCGTAGCTCACCTTGACGACCACCGAGGACACCTTCGGCGCGCTGTACTCCCGGGCCGCGCCGAAGTCGATCAGCTTCAGGCTGCCATCGGGCTGCACCATGATGTTGTCCGGGCTGATGTCCCGGTGGATGACGCCGCTCCTGTGCACGAAGCCGAGGCTCTCCGCCAGCGGCAGGAAGCGCTCGAACAGCTCCTGCCCGGGCATCGGCCCGCGCTGGGCGATGTAAGCGCTCAGGGTCTGGCCCTCCACGTACTCCATGACGATGTAGGCGGTGCCGTTGGCCTCGAAGTAGTCCAGCACGTGGGCGATGTTGCTCCGGCTGGAGAAGTCGCGGATCATGCGCGCCTCGCGCAGGAAGCGCTCCTTCTGCTCCTGGAAGACCGCGGCATCCTCCGCGCTGGCCAGCGAAACCTGCGGGGAGGCGGAGGCGTCGCGCGCCGAGTGGCCGCGCCAGAAGAGCTCCTTGATCGCGACCTTCAGCTCGAGGGAGACGCTGTGCGCGGCGTAGGTGATGCCGAAGCCGCCCTCGCCCAGCAGCGCGTCGATCCGGTAGCGCTCATTCAGGATCGTTCCCTCCGGAAGCACGTGCCGCTCCACGCCGGACACCTCCAATCGCGTCTCTCTTCGTATCGCTTCATTATAACACGCCTGCCATAATTTGTCTATATTTGAAGCGGACATTCGAGCGCGGCCAGCAAAATTACATCCGTGCTCCGCTATAGTATAAGCAGAGCTACGGAGGAGGTGATCGGCTTGGAGGGGAGCACTGGGCGCACCTGGGACAGCGTGTGCGAAGAATGCAGCCGCTTCGATTGCGGATGCTGTACGGCTTACGGAAGGGATGTGGAGGCGAAGGACGGCTTCGCGGCGATCTGCGACTGCTTTGCCCCGCTTGACG
>CANQGC010000167.1 GCA_947600345.1 uncultured Clostridia bacterium | reverse complement strand
GCTTGTAGCGGTAGAAGCCCGTTTGCCGGACGGACAGGTCGTAGCTCGGGTCCTTGGGAGTCAGCAGGCCCATGGGGATGCCTCCTTGTTTCGTGAAGATCAGATTGCCGCGCTGTAGTGGAAGCCGTCGAGGAAGCCGCTGAGGATCGCCGCCGCGTCGCCCGCGTAGTCCTCCACGCAGGTCAGCTCGGCGGTCAGGGCGTAGTTGCCGCGCCTGGCGAAGGCCGTGGCGCCCCGGGCGTTGGGGTTGTCCTCGGAGATGACGCTGTAGGCGAGGATCGTGTACTCCTGATCGCCGTGCGTCTCCGCGCGGGACTCGAGCACGTCATAGGTGCTTCGCTCGCGCTCGATCCACTCGTCCAGGGCGAGCTGGGCGTTCTTCGCGTCCTTGCAGCCCTGCAGCAGCAGGTAGAGCTGGGCCTGGGGAAGCTCGTCCGCCTCGCTGTCGCCGTTGGTGTAGGGGATGGTCGAATCGCTGGTCCAGGAGGCCAGGTAGGTGTCGTCGGCGGTGAGTATGGAGTTATTGTTCGCCAGCGCGAAGCCGTCGCCCGGTTCCTCCACGCCCAGCGCGGAGCCCAGGGTTACCCAGCTCTCGTCCCAGGCGTTGCCGCTGGCGTCCCGCTCGGGAAGCTTCGGCTGCCAGCGGTGGAGCATCAGCGCCGCGGCGCAGGTGAGCGCGACCAGCAGCGCGAACAGGATCAGCAGTCGCCTTCTGTGCTTCATGCGGTCGCCCCCTCCGTGATCTTATCCCAGAGCGCGTCGCACGCCTCGACGTGGCTGCAGGTCTCCTCGGACCAGAAGCCCCGGCGGGCGATGTAGAGCTTCGAGAACAGGTCCTGGCTCTCCCCGGCGATCTGCTGGTCGAACATCTTTTCATCGTAGTCGCCCAGGTCGAGCGCCGTCAGCGCCGGGCAGTCCGTCCACTTCAGGCAGCAGCTCTGCCAGTCCGTATCCCCCTCGGCGGGGTTCGTGCCGTCCAGCCTGCGCAGCGCGCCGTAGCCCAGCTGGAACTCCTGGGGATCGTCCATCAGAAAGAAGTAGCTCTCTTGGGTGCTGAGGTCCGCCATGATCTTGGTGGTGGCGGCCATCACGAAGTAAGGGTTGGCGGTCTCCGAATCGCCGCTGGTGGCGTACTGATTCAGCTGCACGACCACCTTGCCGTCGCCGTTGCAGTCCTCGCCCAGCGTGGCGAGGGCATTTTGCAGCGCTTCGGCGGCCGCGTCGGGCAGGGGATAGTCCGCTACGTAGGCGACCTGGTAGTCCGGGAAGGTCTTGCCGACGCCCAGCATGGTCAGCACCACGCTGATCAGCGCGGCGAGGCACACCGCGCCGAGGACCACGTGCCACTTGTGGTAGTGCCACCAGTTTTTGCGCTTCTGTTCGGGCGTGAGCTCCACCTTCTCCTCGGGCTGCACGTCCCGGAACTTCCATTTCCAATACTCGCTTGCCATACAATCATCCTTTCGTAGTGCCGTCGCTCACGTAGCTCACCGGCAGGCAGATCAGCGAGGGCAGGTGGGTTCTGTCCTCCTGGAGCAGTATGTCCACGGCGGTCTCGGCAATCTGTCCCACGGGCTGGGAGATGGTGGAGCAGTAGAGCGCTTCGCTGCCGAAGCGGCGAATGCCGTCGAAGCCGATGATCTGCACGTCCTCGGGCACGCGCACGCCCAGCTCCGCGAGCATGCGGGCCACGTGGTAGGCCAGCTTATCCGTGTTGCAGAAGATGCCGTCGAAGTCGAGCCTGCCCTCGCGCAGATGCTCCCGCAGGAAGGCCAGGAAGGGCGCGTAGCCGTCCTCGTCGCGCAGCCGCAGCGCCTCGTACTCCACGCCGGCCTGCAGGCAGGCGGCCTGGAAGCCGTCGCCGCGCTTGTCCGCCTCGCCGGGCACGTCCGAGCCGATGCGGAAGAAGAGCAGGCGCTCGCAGCCCAGCTCCAGGAGCTTTCGGGCCGCCATCTGGCCGCCGCCGAAGTTGTCCGAGGCGACGCAGGGCACCGCCGGGCTGAAGTAGCGGTCGATGCTCACGTAGGGCACGGACTCGCTGATCTCCAGCGCGGGGTTGTAGGTCAGCCCGATGATGCCGTCCACCTTGTTCTGCTCCACCATGCGCACGCACTGCTGCTCGGCGTCCGGGTCGGCGTCGGAGAGCGCCAGCAGCATCCGGTAGCCCCGGCGGGCGAGGGTCTTGCAGACCTCCCCGGCCAGCAGGCTGAAGAAGGGATCAGTGGTGTTGGGCAGGATCAGCGCCGCGGTGAGCGTCTTGTTCGTCTTCAGCGCCCGGGCGTAGGTGTTGACCTGGTAGCCCAGCAGCTTCGCCGCGTCCTCGACCTTTCGCTTGTACTCCTCGCCCACGGGGATGCCGTTGAACACCTTTGATACCGTGCCCAGCGCCACGCCCGCCTCCCGCGCCACGTCCTTCATCGTGGGGGAACTTCCCTTGCGCTTCATCCGCGCCTCGCTTTCTCGTGAAATGTTTCACGCTCAATTCATCGCTCGATTTCATTATAGCGCAGCCGGGTGTGAAAGTAAAGCCATAAATTTCACAAAGTTTCATGAAACGGATATTTCGGAAAGCTGCGCATAATAGCGGCGATTGTTTTGTACATAGAGACGAAATTGAGAAATCATGGCGCAAACCATTGACAAAACCCGCGCAAGTGTCTATTATAGAATCACGCAGAGATATGTAACGTTTCACAACGCGATTGCGGCCCAGTATCCCGCTATTTTTTGACAATCGCTATGAAACGTTACATGCCGACCGAGATTCTTCGCCGATGGGGGGTGAAGGGAGACGCAAGGGAATCCGGGGTTTCGTATTTTCATCCAAGGTGCTACAATTAGAATGAGGAAGTGAATCGAATGAATGGGAATCCCAACGCCGCCGCGCCCCGGCGCAAGAGCACGAGCCGGCGGATCATGGACAACTGGCAGCTCTACCTGCTGCTGTTGATCCCGGTCATCATCACGGTGATCTACAAGTACATTCCGATGTACGGCATCCAGATCGCCTTCCGCGACTTCAAGGCCACGCGCGGCTACGCGGGCAGCGAGTTCGTGGGCTTCGAGTGGTTTGAGCGCTTCTTCTCCGCGCCGACCTTCGGCCGCATGATGAAGAACACCATACTGCTGAGCCTGTTCAGCCTGCTCTGGAGCTTTCCGATCCCGATCGTGCTGAGCCTGTGCATCAACCAGCTGCGCTTCCACCGCTACAAGCGGGTGGTGCAGACCGTGCTCTACGCCCCGCACTTCATCTCCACGATGGTCATCTGCGGTATGATCCGCATCTTCCTGAGCCCGTCGGGCGGCCTGATCAACCTGCTGCTGGGCACCCAGGTGGACTTCCTGACCCAGTCCAGCGCCTTCCGCACGATCTACATCGCGTCGGGCGTCTGGCAGGACGCCGGCTGGGGCTGCATCATCTACCTGGCCACGCTGTCCAACATCGACACCACGCTCTACGAGGCCGCCAAGGTCGACGGCGCGTCCGTCTTCCAGCGCATCATGAACGTGGACGTTCCGGCGCTGCTGCCGATGGCGATTCTGATGTTCATCATGAGCGCCGGCCAGCTGATGAACGTGGGCTTCGAGAAGGTATGGCTTCTGCAGACCGACCTGAACAAGGCGACCAGCGACGTCATCGCCGTGTACGTGTACCAGCAAGGTATTGAGAATGCCAAGTACAGCTACTCCACGGCCGTCGGCCTGTTCAATACGGCGATCAACCTGATCCTGCTGTTCATCGTCAACAAGATCTCGTCCAAGGCTTCGGACGTCGACTTTATTTAAAGGAGGTGCGGCATCATGAATACAAAGAAGCGCGGTCTTTCCGATAAGACGAGCGACATCATCCTCGTGGTGATCTGCACCATCGTCATGCTGATCGTGGCCTATCCGCTCTACTACGTGCTGGTGGCCTCGCTCTCCAACCCCTACGACGTGTACGCCGGCAAGACCTTCCTGCTGCCCAGCGGGTTCACGCTGGACGGCTACAAGGCCGTGTTTGCCGACCCGAACATACTCTCCGGCTACTTGAACTCCATCAAGTACACCGTCGTCGGCACGATCTTCTCGGTGGTCATGCTCTACATCACCGCCTACCCGCTGGCCCAGAAGGATCTGCCCGGCCGCAAGTTCTTCAGCATCTTCTTCCTGATCACGATGTACTTCGGCGGCGGCCTGATCCCCACCTTCCTGGTGGTCAAGGATACGGGCCTGATCGACAGCATGTGGGCGCTGTTCCTGCCCGGCGGCGTGGCCGTGAGCAACATGATCATCGTGCGCAACTACTTCCAGAACAGCATCCCGCGCGAGCTGATCGAGGCCAGCGAGATCGACGGCTGCTCGAAGCTCCGCACGTTCGTCAAGATCGTGATTCCGCTGTCCAAGCCGATCCTGGCCGTCATGGTGGTGTTCAGCATGGTGGCCTACTGGAACGACTGGTTCACCGCCCTGATCTACCTGACCGCGGAGAAGGCGCCGCTGCCGCTGGTGCTGCGCAACGTGCTGATCCGCTCCTCTGCCAGCGCCAGCCAGGCGGCCACCATCTCCGGCGGCTACGCCGAGCTGCAGAAGCTGACCGAGATGATCAAGTTCTCGTCCATCATCGTGGCCGCCGCGCCGATGCTGATCGTGTACCCCTTCGTGCAGAAGTACTTCGAGAAGGGCTTCATGGCCGGCGCGGTCAAGGGCTGAGAAAGGAGCGATTCGCATGAGAAGGAATACCATCATCAAGCTCGTCGGCCTGGTGCTGACGCTCGCGCTCGCGCTCTCCCTGACCGGCTGCGGCAGCAAGTCGCCCAACTACAACGCCGGCCCCGGTACGCTCAACGAGGACACCTCCCAGACCGAGTTCACGCTCATGGGCGGCCTCTCCGCGCTGTCCCCGGGCTATGAGAACAACGAGGTATTGAACAAGCTCCAGGAGGAGGCCGGCATCCACATCAAGTGGAACACGATGTCCGACTCCCTGTCCGAGCAGGTGAACATCCGCATCGCGGGCAACATCATGCCGGACGCCTTCATCGGCGTGGGCTTCAGCAACTACGACATCGCCCGCCACGGCGAGGACGGCGCGTTCATCGACCTGACGCCCTACATCACGCCGGAGATCATGCCGAACCTCTACCAGATCCTCGAGGAGCACCCGAACATCCGCGCGGCCATCACCATGGACGACGGCTGCATCTACGGTCTGCCCGCGGGCGAGCAGATGGGCACCGGCGGCATCGGCAAGCCGGAGGACTACTCCATCTACACCATCCCCCAGTTCAGCATGATCAACAAGGCCTGGCTGGACGAGCTGGGTCTGCCGGTGCCGACCACGCTGGACGAGCTCCACGACGCGCTGGTGGCGTTCAAGGAGAACGACATGTCCGCCAAGTACTACGGCAACGCGCCGGGCTCGACGCTGCCCATGTCCACCGGCTTCGACCAGTGGTGCTGGGGCCAGAACATCTTCTACGCGGGCTTCGGCTTCACCAACTGGACGAACGACGTCTGCAACGACCTGACCCTCGGCCCGGACGGCAAGGTGCGCTTCGTCTGCGTCGACGACGGCTACCGCAAGGCGATGGACTACTTCCACCAGTGGTACTCCGAGGGCCTGATGGACGTGGAGATGTTCAGCCAGAGCGACACGCAGCTGATCTCCAAGTGCCAGCAGGGCTACGTGGGCGTCTCCACCTGGTGGTACATCGAGGAGCTCATGGGCGAGCACGCCGAGGACTACGTGTTCCTGCCCATACTCTCCGGCCCGGATGGCACCAAGAACGTGACCGTTCGCACCGGCGGCGGCACCAACAGCGGCCAGCTTTCGATTACCTCCGCCTGCCAGAGCCCGATCAACCTGCTGAAGTTCTTCGACCTCTGGTACGAGGGCGAGAACGTGATGCAGCTGCAGTACGGCCCGATTGGCACCTACTTCCTGGAGCAGGATGAGGACGGCGTGTGGCTGTCCATCACTGAGGACCAGGCCCAGGAGAAGTACGGCAAGGGCGCGGGCGAGCTCAAGGGCGAGTACGAGGTCTACGGCCCGAAGCTGATCCTCTCGAAGTACTACATGGAGAACTTCCGCATGGAGGACCGCGCCATCGAGCGCCTGACCGACCTGTACGACTACTGGATGCCCCAGGTGGACGACACCAGCGTGTACCCGATCGACTGCGTGTTCACCTCCCGCGAGCTGGACACCATCGACCGCTACAAGACGGACTTCCAGAACGCCGTCTCCGAGCAGGAGGGCCTGTGGATTCGCGACGGCGGCCCCACCGACGAGGAGTGGCAGAAGTACATCGACCACCTGAACAAGCAGTGCGGCATGCAGGAGCTGCTCACCGTCTACCAGGAGGCCTACGACCGCTACGCGGAAGCCAATCAATAATAAGAAGAAACACGACTAGGAGGCTGTCTCATGCACAGCGAGGAGCTCAGGAAGGCGCGCGAGTTTGAGGAGCGCTACGTGCCCTACATCTCGGACGAAGAGCGCCCGGCATTCCACGTGACCGGCGGCATCGGCTGGATCAACGACC
>CANQGC010000166.1 GCA_947600345.1 uncultured Clostridia bacterium | reverse complement strand
GGCTATTCGCGCTCGTCGCCGAGCTCGGCGCGGCGGCGGCGGACGGCTTTCAGAGATTCGCTGAGCTCATCCTCGACGGAGGCGAGCAACTGATAGGCGTCGTGGCTGGCCTTCAGGCGCAGCTCGCTGGCTTCCACGCGGGCGTCGTTCTTGATGACGCGCGCTTCCTCGCGGGCCTGGCGGACGATCTCGCTCTCCTCCACCATGTGGTCCGCGCGATCCTCCGCATCGGAAAGTATGGCGTGCGCCTCGTTCTCGGCGTCGGCGACGATCTGCTCCGCGGTGCTCTTCGCCTTCTCCAGCGCCGTGCTCGCGCGCATCTCCGCGGAGGAGATTCGCTTCATGGCGGCGTCCTCGGCATCGCCCATGATGCGCTCGCGCTCGGAGAACATCTGCATGCCGTACTGCACCGCGTCCGGCAGGTTGCGCTCGAGATCGCCGATCATCATCAGGCACATCTCCGCATCGATGATCTTTTTGTTGGTCAACGGAACGTTCTTTCCCGATTGGATGGCGGAGCGAAGATGGCGGAGCGTCTCGAGGAAGTAAGTCATATCATTGATTTCTTCCTCCGGCTCGGGCTGTTGCGCGCTCTCTTGGCCCTGTGCGGTGGCATCGGCCTGATTCTCATCCTCGTAGAATCTTTCCTGATCGCGTTCCATTTAAAAGCCCTTCCTTTCCGCAGCCGGCGATACGCCGTATGCAGTGTAGATTTCCCCCGAAATCTCCTCCGGAACCATCGACTCGATGGGCGCGCCGTGGCTGGCGCAGTCCCGCACGATGGTCGAGGAGATCATGCTGTACTCGGGGAGACAGCCAATGAACAAGGTCTCAACGCCGCCGATGCGGCGATTCGCCTCCGCCAGCTGCATCTCAAACAGCAGGTCGGAGCCGTTGCGCAGGCCCCGGAGGATCACGTCCGCGCCCTCTCTGCGCACGACGTCCACCAGAAGCCCTTCATCGCAGATCACCCGCACGTTGGAAAGCTCCCGGGTGATGCGCTCGAGCATTGACCGGCGCTGCTCCGGCGGGAAGCGATATCGCTTCTCCCTCTGCGACAGCACCGCGACGATCACCTCGTCGAACATGCCCGATGCCCGGCGGATGATGTCCAAATGCCCCCTGGTCGGCGGCGAAAAGCTGCCCGCGTACACGGCAATCATGTCTCACGCCTCCGGCCGGCAAAATCAATGGCGGTATCGCCATATCCGCGCGAATCGCGGATCTCAAAGCCCTCCGGCAGGGCCAATTCCACATCCCTCGCCCGCTCGCAGGCGATCAGCGCATCCTCCGCCAGCATCCCGCCGGCCTCCAGGCGGCCGATCGCGTCCGCGTAGGCCTCCGCCATCCGGTAGGGCGGATCCAGAAACACCAGATCGAAGCGCCTGCCCGCGACCGCCGATATGGCGCTGCGGTAGTCGGCCCGGAGGATCAGCGCGCGCGCGTCGAGCGCATCCTTGAGCACGTTGGCGGCGTTGCGGCGAATGACCTCCACCGCCGAGCGGCTGTTGTCCGAAATCACGGCAAACGCTGCGCCGCGGCTGAGCGCCTCCAGCGCGAGCGCGCCGGTGCCGCCGAAGAGATCCAAAACCTGCGCGCCCGCGACGCGTCCGTTCAAAATGTTGAACAGTGAACCCCGGATCTTATCCGATGTTGGTCGCGTCTGTACACCTGCCGGCGCAAACAAAGTTCGCCCGCGGGCTTCTCCAGCTATAATGCGCATGTCTACACCTATGATATTCGTCCAAATTATATCATAATTCCCAGTCTATTGCAAACCCTATTTTCAAAATATAATCAAATTTCATCGTTTTGTAGCACATATTTATCATATTTCAGGTTTTATCCGCCGTATTTCAAACAAATTTTGCCGATTGTCAAAATTTTGCCACAATGTCCGGTATGATTATTCATCCCGCTCCATGGGCACATACTCCCTGCGCACCCGGGGGGAGAAGCCCAGCATGATCTCGTAGGGGATGGTTTCCGCCCACTCGGCCAGCTCGTCCGGGGTGATGCGCTCGCCCCCCTGCTCCCCCATAAGCACGACCTCGCTGTCGGGGCCGGCCCCGGGAATGTCGGTCACGTCCAGCATGAGCATGTCCATGCACACCCGCCCGGCGATGCGCGCGCGCCTGCCGCAGACCAGCGCCGACGCCCGGTTCGAGAGGATGCGGGGATAGCCGTCGCCGTAGCCGATGGGCACGGTCATGATGACGCTGTCCCGGGGCGCGATGAACGTGCGGCCGTAGCCCACGCTCTCGCCCGCGCGGATGCGCTGCACGCGCACCGGACAGGCGCTCAGGGTCTGCGCGGGCTTCACGTCGAGCCCGGGGGCCGAGGAGCCGTACAGCCCGATTCCCGCGCGGAACATGTCGTACCGACACTCGGGCATGGCCATCGCGGATGTGGCCGCCGCGTGGGCGATGGGCCGGAAACCCGCCGAGTGGACGCGCAGCAGGGCGTCCTGGAAGCGGGTATTCTGCAGCTTCGTGAACTCCGGATCGGTGTCCGCGACGCAGAAGTGGGTGAAGATTCCCTCCATCTCCACATCCGGGCAGCACGCGCGCCAGTGGTTGATGAGCGCGTCCAGCGCCGCGTCGCCCCGGGCGCCGATGCGCGACATGCCCGTGTCCACCTTCAGGTGCGCCCTCGCCCTCACGCCGCGCCGGGCGGCCTCGTCCTGCAGCACATCCAGCATCCAGCTCTCGTACACGGCCTGGGAGGCGTCCGCCGCCACGGCCTCGCGCAGGGAGCTCTCCCCGCCGCCGCCCAGGATCAGGATCATCTGGTCGAAGCCCGCCGCGCGCAGCTCCACGGCCTCCTCGACGATGGCGACGGCGAAGGCGTCCGCGCCCGCGCGCAGCATCGCCCGCGCCGCGAAGGCGCTGCCGTGGCCGTAGGCGTCCGCCTTGACCACGCACATCATCTTTACATTCTCCGGAACGCTCCCTCGGATCATCCGCGCATTCTCGTAGAGCGCGCGCTCCGATATCCGCATCACGGTCGTTCGCATGACTCTTGCCGCCCTTCGCCTCGTTATTCTAGCCCTTTAACTCGTTATTTTAGCCCTTTAACAAATTAAACTTGCATAGTCGCCCCTTATTATATCCATTTTCCGTCACAATTGCAACCGCTTATCCCCGCAAAAATGTTGCAAATGCGTGAAATTGCGTGTATACTAAAGCTTAGACCATATGGAAGGAGTGTTGTCATGGCACTGCGCGATCTGCTTCGCAACTACTACTACGGCAAGCCCGGCAAGAGGGACTTTACCGACGCCGACCTGCCCGAGAACCGCGTGCAGCTGTTCTTCCAGGTGCTCGGCGTGCGAAAGGGCAGCATGGTGGGACTAAATCTGCTCTATCTGCTGATCTGGGTCCCGGCCATCCTGTGGACCTCTCTGAATCTGCTGCAGCTCAACCAGCAGTTCGCCGTGGGCGCCGCGCAGGAGTCGATTCGCTCGGTGACGTTCACCTGGCTGCTCCTTCTCTTTCCCTGCATCGCCATCACGGGCCCCTTCAACGCGGGCATATCGTTGGTGATGCACCGCTGGGCGCAGGACGAGCACAGCTTCCCCTACGCCGACTTCAAGGAGGGCCTGCGCGACAACTGGAAGCAGGCGCTGGTGTTCAGCACGATGGACGGCCTGGCGCCGCTGCTGTTTTACCTGTGCCTGGACTTCTACCTGCGCATGGCCTCCCGCTCCGTCGCCTTCCTGCTGCCGATGGCGGTGGCGGGCATCGCCGCGGGAATCTGGTTCCTGGCCGCGCCCCTGGTGCCGCAGCTGATCGTCAGCTACCGCCAGGGCATCGGCGGCATAATGCGCAACGCCATGCTGATGGCGCTGGTGCAGCTCCCCCGAGCCCTGGGCATTCGCCTGCTGACGCTGGCGCTGCCGCTGCTGGCGGTGGCGAGCCTGCTCTTCTTCCCCGGCGCGCTGCAGTGGATCGCGATGATCGGCAGCATGCTCTACGCGCTGATTCTGCTCTCCGTCAACAAGCTCATCTGGGCCAGCTTCTCCAACTTCCTGGGCGAGCGGTACCTCAACACCAAGATCCCCGGCGCCCGCACGGACATCGGCCTGCGCCCCAAGGGGGACGAATGAGCGTCGAGCTGCTCGCCCCGGCCGGGAGCATGGAGTGCCTGCGAACGGCGCTGCGCTTCGGCGCGGACGCGGTCTACGTGGGCGGGCCCATGCTGCAGCTGCGCGCGGGCGGCTCCGGCTTCGGCATGGACGATCTGGCGCGGGCCGCGAGCCTGGCCCACGCCGAAGGCAAGCGCCTCTACGTGGCCGTCAACGCCTTCATGGACGGCGCGGACATCGCCGCGCTGCGAACCTACGCCCGGGAGCTCTCCGCCATCGGCGCGGACGCGGTCATCGCCTCCGACCTGGGCGCCATCGCCGCGATTCGCGAATGCGCGTCGGAGCTGGACGTGCACGTGAGCACCCAGGCCAACTGCCTGAACTCCGCCGCGGCGAGGGTCTACTGCGGCATGGGCGTGAAGCGCGTGGTGCTGGGCCGGGAGATGACGCTCTCCCAGATTCGCGCCCTGCGCGACGCCGCGCCGGCGGAGCTCGAGCTCGAGGCCTTCGTCCACGGCGCGATGTGCATGTCCTACTCGGGCCGCTGCCTGATCAGCGCATACCTGACGGGCCGAAGCGCCAACGCGGGCGCCTGCACCCAGCCCTGCCGCTGGACCTACCACCTGATGGAGGAAACCCGGCCCGGCGAGTACTTCCCCGTGGAGGAGGACGGGCGCGGCACGACGATCCTGAGCTCCTTCGACCTCAACTGCCTGGACTTCCTCGACCGGCTGATGGACGCGGGCGTGACCTCCTTCAAGATCGAGGGGAGGATGAAGACGGCCTACTACGTCGCCACGGTGGTCAACGCCTATCGCCGCAGGATCGACGCGATCCTGGACGGCAGCGCCACCGCGCGGAAGCTGGCGCTCCTCCAGCGGGAACTGAACTGCGCCAGCCACCGGCCCTACGCCAGCGGCTTCTACTTCGGCGAGATGCGCAGGCACGCGCCCGCCGAGGGGCCGTACCTGCAGGACGCCGTATTCGCGGGCACGGTGCTCCGCTCGGAGGGCGGCAAAATCGAGATCGAGCTGCGCAACCGCGTCGCCCCCGGCGACCGGCTGGAGCTGGTGTCGCCCCACAGCCTGGGCGAAGGCTTCACGGCGCGGGACATATGGTCCCCCACCGGCGAGGCGCTGCCCTGCGCCCCTGTGCCCGGGGAGCGCTATCTGCTCTCCTGCGATTGCCCGGCCCACCCGGGCGACCTGCTGCGGCGGATGCTGTAGCCGCGCCGCACAACATTCAGAAGCCGCCCGGCCGCGCACCGCGAAGCCGCCAGAAATAATCCAAGCGCGCCGCATCGGAAGGCATCAGGCCGCGCCCCGCGAAATCGCCGGGCACTCCGTGCGCGCCGCGCACAAAGGGGCTTCCCGGCTCGTTCGAGCCGCGGAAGCCCCTCGATCCGCCCGCAGGCGAATCCGGAAGATTCGATCCCAGCCGCTCAGCGGTTGCCGCTCATCGAGCGCTCCTGAGCCTCGATCATCTTCTTGACCATGTTGCCGCCGATGTGGCCGGCGTCCTTGGAGGCCAGGTTGCCGTTGTAGCCCTTGTTCAGGGTGATGCCCAGCTCGTTGGCGACCTCCTGCTTCATGTTCTCCATGGCCTGGCGCGCCTCCGGCACGTTGATGCGGTTGCTGTTATTGGTGCTCATTTTGTTTGCTCCTTCCCCCGCGCTTCGCGGGAATTATTTTGGACTCGATCCGATTTGGCTCGCTACCGATTCCGGTGGCATGGGCTCTCAGTTGCTGTGCTGACGCTGATAGTCCTCGATCATCCGGCGAACCATGTTGCCGCCGATGTGACCGGCATCCTTCGAGGAAAGATTGCCGTTGTAGCCCTGCGCCAGGTTCACGCCCAGTTCGCGGGCGACCTCGTACTTGAGGTTCTCCGTCGCGGACTTGCTCTCATTCCACTGCATCGCTGTTTCACCTCCTCGCATCAAGTCTGAGCGTATTGTGACCTTTGAGAATGTTTTTACGCTGGAAATGAAATGAAAAAATGGCGCAAATGCGCAGATAAGGAGGTGTCCTTTAAGGCAACACCGCACAGATAAGGTGGTCGGCAGGCGAATGAATTTTTCGTCAGATGCAATTGCAAATTTCGAAGGCTTACTGGAGGTAAGTCGAGAAAGTTGCAAGCAGCAGATGGCGGAAAAGGCATCGCCTGACGCGCCGCCGTTCTGTGCGGTGTTGCCTTAACCTCTTTGCGGGGGTGCGCCTCATGGCGCAGAGATGGGTTCCGCCTCACGGCGGCAAGGGTGCCCTGCCGGGCACGTGGACGCCTCACGGCGTGGGAAGGTGCCCTGCCGGGCACATAGACGCCTCACGGCGTGGGGTTGGGAATCTCCACTGGAGATTCCCTTCATCGGCGGCCCTGCGTGCCGCCGATGCTGCCTGCGGGCAGGGGCGCCTGCCGGCGGCCCAAGGAGAGTGGAAGGCGAGCTGCTCTTTGAGCAGCTCGGTCG
>CANQGC010000165.1 GCA_947600345.1 uncultured Clostridia bacterium | reverse complement strand
CCTGCTCAACATGGTCGCCTTCGGCGCGTCCCGCCTGCTGGGCAACCTGTTCGGCGGCCTGCTGGCCCAGGCCGTGGGCCGAAGCGGCGCCTTCCTCACCGGCGCCGGCATCTGCCTCCTGTCCGCAGCGCTCTTCGCCCCCTGGGCATGGAGCAAGCGCGGGGGCGGTTGCGAAGCGCCGCGCGATTCCCGGCAATGATGCTGAAATTGTCGAATTATTGTTCCAGGACCCGTCCGTTCCGCCTCCGCAATGTGTGCTATAATGAGGGCATACGATTGCGGAGGTATGCTTATGCGCTGGGACATCGGCATCGATCTGGGAACGGAGTACGTGCGTTCGGCGGACTTTCAGCAGGGCGCGACGATGGAGGCGGCGGCGAAGCTCGCCTTCCGGGAGGGGCGCGAGATGCCGCTGTGCTGCGGCGACGCGGCGGCCAGACTGTTCGGCCGCGCCTGCCAGGGCGTGGAGGTGGTCTCCCCGCTCCGGGACGGCGTGCTGGAGAACAACTTCTACGCCGACCGCATGCTGCGCTGGATCTACCGCCAGACGGAGGGTCTGAACCGCGTCAAGCGCTTCGGCGCGATGCTGACCTGCGCGCCCTTCGCCCGGCCCGTGCAGCAGGAGGCGCTGCTGAGCGTGGCCGTGGACGCCGGAGCCAGCGAGGCCGGGCTGGTGCGCTCGGACGCCGCCGCAGCCGTGGGCGCGGGCCTGGATCTGGAGTCGCCCGAGGCCAAGCTGGTGGTCGATCTGGGCGCGGGCAAGGTCACGGCCACGCTGTTCACGCTCGGCCGCGTGGCTGCCTTCGGCTACCTGCCCTACGGGCTTTCGCGCATCGACGAGCGCGTGCAGCGCATACTGCGCATGGAGAGCGGCCACCGGGTCGGCCTGGACTCCGCCCGGGAGATCAAGCACACGCTGGGCACCGCGCTGCCCGAGAGTGCGCCCGGCGACATCGTGATGCACATGACCGGCTTCAGCATGGAGCGGCGGCTGCCCGAGGTGTTCGATGTGGAGACCGCGCCGGTGCTGCACGCCTGCGAGGAGGTCGTGCGGGAGATCGCCGGGCTCTGCGTGAACGTGGCTTCCGAGGCCCCCGAGGAGCTCGCCGCCGATCTGAACGACTCCGGCTGCACGCTGGTGGGCGGCGGCGCGGAGCTCTCCGGCATCGACAAGCGCCTGGGCGACACGCTGGGCATCCCCTGCCGCATCGCCGACGCGCCCGCCAAGTGCGCGGTGCGCGGCCTGGCGGAGATTATGCGCGCGCCGGAGAAGTACGAGGCGGCGATGCTCGCCCGCACCCGCCGGAGCTGGCGATGAAGCGCAGCGTGCGGGCGGCGGGCGGAAGCATCGACTACGTGCTGATACGCTCCCGCCGCGGCGACGTGCTGCTCAAGGCGCTGCCCGGCGGCGAGACCCGCGTCTACGCGCCGGGCTGGGCGAGGATTCGGGACCTGGACGCGCTCGTGTGCGAGCGGGCGGAGGAGATTCGCCGGATGCACGCCGAGCTGGAGAGCAACATCGCGCGCAACCGCCTGGCCCACCCCGTGGAGGAGGGCAGCCGCATCTGCATCGAGGGCGCGCCCTACGCGCTGAAGCGCCTGCCCGGGGCCAGGGTTTCGCTGAGGCTCGCGGGGGATGCGTGCCTGCTGACGCTGCCGGAGCCGGAGGACGAGGAGCGCGTGCGCGAGGCGCTGAAGCGTGCGCTGTCCCAGCTGGCGCTGGAGCGTATCCGGGAGCGGCTGCAGTACTACGCGCCGCGGCTGGGCGTGGAGTTCGGCCGGGTGGCGATCCGCGACCAGCGCACCCGCTGGGGAAGCTGTTCCTCCAAGCGCAACCTGAACTTCAACTGGAAGCTGATCATGGCCCCGCCCGAGGCGCTCAACTACGTGGTGATCCACGAGCTCTGCCACCTGATCGAGTTCAACCACTCCCCCCGCTTCTGGCGCCTGGTGGAGGGCCAGATGCCCGAGTGCGAATTCTGGAAGAAGTGGCTCAAGGAGCACGGGAAGGAATTAGGTGTCGGCTAGCCGGCGGGGCCGGCGGCCATATGCTGCCGCGCTGGAGCGACGGACTTCCGGGCCCATAGATTCGAGGCCCGGAAGTCCTGCGTTTTCTCGCTGGCAGTTTCCTTGGCGGTAAGCACGAACTCTGCCCCCATAGATTCGAGGGGCAGAGTTCTTCGTTGGCTGGCGGGGACCGATGGGGGAGAGGAGAAGCATATTCCATAGGGCGCCTGTTGATTGGATAGAGCGAAGGGCCCGCTGCAAGGCAGCGGGTCTTTCGCGTCGGGATCACAGCTGGGTTTGAGAGTTCCGGCGGTTGTACAAGATCCTGCGAACCTCCATCGTGTCTCCGATGACCACGTAGTAGACCGTGTAGTTGCGCACGTAGATTCGGTAATACTTCAGCGGACGGTCCCGCAGGGAGGGGTAAGGCTCGAAGGCTTCGGCACAGTGGGACCGCTCGTCGATCGCGCGCAGTATGTCGTCGACGAGCGCCTCCGCAGCCGCGGGGTTTTTCAGCTGCACCGTGATGTAGTCGATGATTTCCGCCAGGTCCTCCTGAAAGAGTGACAGGAATCGGGGGTTATAGCGCCTGCTGTCCACGGTTTCTCCGTATCCTTTCTCTGGCGTAGGAGGACACCTCGTCCGCGCTGAGGCGCACGTCCGTAGCGGCGGCGGCGCGGTCCGCCTCGTCCAGCTTGCGCTCCACTTCGTCCGTCAGCGCCGAATACTGCTCCAGGCTCATCACGATCATGGAACCATAGCCGTTCTTCGTCAGATAGACGGGCTCGCCCTGCCGCACGATGCTCTCGATCTCCGGGAACTTGTTTCGCAAATCCGAAACCGGACGAATCTGTATCATGGAACCACCTCCTAATGTACTTTATTCTATCAGAATTTTATCAGAATGGCAATACCCCAAAAGAAACGCGCCGCGACTGCGGCGCGAAGCGGAAGTGCGTGGGAGGCACGCTACGCAGTATAACCTTCGCTCTATAGATCAAACAGTTCGGCGTGGGTGCCGGTTCGCTGGGTGACCAGCACCAGCCGCTCGCCGTCCACGCGATAGATCAACAGCCAATCCGGCTGAATGTGGCACTCTCGATAGTTCAGGAACCTGCCTTTCAGGGCGTGATCCCGAAGGCGCGGTTCCAGGGGCACTCCGGCGAGGAGCTTATCCAACACCTCGCGCAGGAGGTTCATATCGCAGCCCTGCCGCTTCAGGCGCTTGTAGCCCCCGCGGAAATGCGACGTGGTTTCAAGCGTCAGCATCTTCCCGCTCCACTTCCGCGTCCAGGTCGTCGAAGAGTTCTCGAGCGCTGGCGTAGCGCTTGGCCTGCACCCTGCCGGAGAGGATGTCTTCGGTCTCGCGCATGGCGGCCAGCGTCTCTGCGCTGGGCTCGGAGGTGCGCATGTCAAAGGGAAGGCCGCCCTCCATGATGCTCTTGCGCAGGAAGATGTTCACCGCGTCTGACAGCGTGATGCCAAAGCTCTGGTAGATGCGCTCCGCCTGGCGCTTGATCGCGGGATCGGTGCGTATGTTCAGCGTTGCGCTCTTTGCCATTTTGATCGCCTCCTCGATTTCATTATAGCACGACGTATTCACAATTGCAACACGTTGTGCGCTCAATGGATCCATTTTACAGGCCTCCGTTCAGCAGCCGCTTTACCGCGAGCAGTATGCCGCCGTCGTCGACGGTGGGGGTTACGAAGCGGGCGGCGCGGCGGACGGACTCGCTGGCGTTGGCCATGGCGACGCCGGTGCCGGCGCGGCGGAGCATCTCGATGTCGTTCTCGCCGTCTCCGAAGGCGGCGGTCTCCGCGAAGGAGATCCCCAGCGCCCGGTTGACGGCCTCCATGCCGCGCGCCTTGCCGCCGCCGGAGGGATAGACGTCGGCGAAGTCCGGCGCCCAGCGGGCGGAGGTGAGGTGGCGGCAGCGCTTCACCAGGGCGTCCTCGCTGCCGGGCGGGCCGTAGAAGTGGAACTGAAACACGTCCATACCCAGCGCCGCCTCCGCCGGGCGCACCCGGATGGGGGACATGCCACCGGCGGCGTTGGCCCGGCGCACGAAGTCGTCCACGCGGTTGAGGAAGTTGTCCCGGGCGCCGACGAACTCCAGCGTGAATTCGCCGCGCCGCGCGCCCTCCAGGGCGATGGAGAGGTCGCCGGAATCCACGGGGGAGGCGTGGACGGCCCTGCCGTTCAGCTCCGCCAGCTGTCCGTTGAGGAACACGAAGCCGTCGAAGAGGCCCGTGTCGATCAGCGGAGCGGAAGCCTCGGCGTTGCGCCCGGTGCAGAGTATGCGCTTGACGCCGGCCTCGCCCAGCATGCGCAGCCCCCGGATCGCGTCCTCGGGGATTTGGTGGGTCAACAGGCTCACGAGCGTGCCGTCCGCGTCGAAGTAGGCGGCCTTCAGCATGGAGTCACCTCAAATCTTTGGCAATCGCAGACTCTATTCTACCACAAGCGGCAAAAAAAGGCAACGCGAAGAACCCGGCGCGGGGAAGCGCGGTCAGAAAATGCCGCGGAGCGCGAAAATTGCGCGCTCCCCAGCGTTGCATGAACCGCCCGCGGCATGGTATAATGAAGCGAAGAAGCTTTCCGCTAAGAATCTTTTCTCAGGGAGGGAACCGCCTTGTATTTGAAACTGGATGACTATGAGATCAGCTGCGAGAGCGGCGTCCGCTGGCAGGATGCCTGCGCGCTGCTGCCGGAGAAGAAGCGTCCCGTGCGCCCGCTGGGCATATCGGTGCAGGGCCGCACGCTCTCGCTGAGCGAGCCCGCCGAGGAGTACGCCCACGCGCGCATACTCACCTTCCGGGACGAGGAGGGCCGTCGCATCTACGAGCGCACGCTGCAGCTGCTGTTCATCACCGCGGCGCACCGGGTCGATCCCGAGGCGCACGTGCGCATCGAGCATTCCTACGGGTGCGGGCTCTACATCTGCCTGCGGGAGCGGGAGATGACGCCGGAGTTCATCGCCGCCGTGGAGCGGGAGATGCGCGCGCTGGCGGCCGCGAAGCTGCCCGTGGAGTGCAAGGCCGTCACCACCGACGACGCCCAGGATTACTTCGCCCGCACCGGGCAGACCGACCGGCTGCGCATCCTCAACTACCGCCAGTACGGCCACTTCACGCTCTACCACATCGGCGACGGCCCGGAGGACTACTTCTACGGCGCGATGGCGCCCGACACCGGCGCGGTGGACGTGTTCTCGCTGGCGATCTGCCCGCCCGGCGTGGTGCTGATGCAGCCGGACGAGGCGGATCCCTCCCGGCCGTCCGAGTTCCGGAAGCTGCCGAAGCTCTGGCGCGTGTACCAGGAGACGGCGGAGTGGAACCGCATACTGGGCTGCGAGAACGCCGCCGACCTCAACGAGATGATCGTGAACCACGGCCTGCGGGAGTTCATCCGCGTGAACGAGGCGCTGCAGGAGCGCAAGATCCAGTCCATCGCGGACCAGTTCGTGGCGTCCGGCGCGCGGCTGATTCTGATCGCGGGGCCCTCGTCCTCGGGCAAGACGACCTTCGCCCACCGGCTGACCATCGCGCTGAAGGTGCAGGGCCTGCGGCCGGTGAAGCTCAGCATGGACGACTACTACCTGGATCGGGACAGCCTGCCGCTGGAGCCCGATGGCACGCTCGATCTGGAGCGGGTGGACGCGCTGGACACGGAGCTGTTCTGCGACCACCTGAAGCGCCTGATGGCGGGCGAGACCGTGGAGATGCCCACCTTCGACTTCAACTCCGGCAAGCGCTCCGAGAGGACCCACGCCTTCTCCGTGGAGCAGGGCCAGCCCATCATCATCGAGGGCATCCACGGCCTGAACGAGAAGCTGACCGAGGGCATCGACCGCAGCGTCAAGTTCAAGATCTACATCAGCGCGCTGACGATGCTCAACCTGGACGACCACAACCGCATCCGCACCACCGACGCGCGTCTGCTCCGCCGCATCGTGCGCGATAGCCAGTTCCGCGGCACGCCTCCGGAGGACACCATCGCCATGTGGAAGTCCGTCCGCCGTGGCGAGGAGAACTACATCTTCCCCTTCCAGGAGGAAGCCGACGCCATGTTCAACTCCTCCCTGACCTACGAACTCTCCATCATGAAGAAGTACGCCTACCCCGCCCTCCGCGCGGTGACCCCGAGCAGCCCCCACTACACCCTGGCCAACCGCCTGGTCAAGTTCCTCAACTACATCCAAACCGCCGACGTAGAGGACGAAATCCCGGTCAACTCCCTGCTCCGCGAATTCATAGGCGGCTGCTGCTTCTACCGGGAAACCGACTAAGGAAACCATCCGGACGATAACCATAACCGTCCCCCAAACCATCCAGCAGGGCCCGGGGCGCAGCCCAGCCGCAGCGAAGCGGAGGCGTAACCCCCGTAACCCCGTCCCCCCGTAACCCAAAAACCAAAGGCTACAGAGGGCCGGTATTGTCGGCCCGATAACCGAACGTTCCGCAAGAGGAACCCAGGCCAACCCCGGGTCCAGGGCCGCAGCCCTGGTCAGGAGAGGGAGGGGAGAATCCAAGGAGGGAACGGGGGACGCTTGACGTA
>CANQGC010000164.1 GCA_947600345.1 uncultured Clostridia bacterium | reverse complement strand
CTCCTCATACACGGTAAAGGCCTCGGTATAGGGCATCAGGAAATCCATCACCTGATCCTCCGGCAGATAGAAGGAATCATCATCGCCGGTGCGGTAGATGTGGAAGCACACGGTATAATCGTCCACATCCACATAGCAGCCGATGGTCTGGGAGAACACGTTGGACTCGTGCTCCTCCTCATCCCCGGCAGCCTCGGCCTCGGCGGCCTCCTCCCCCTCGGCGGGCACCTCTTCCCCGGCCTGCTCCTCGGCCTTGTCCTCGGAGTAGTAGTCGGAGGTGTAGCTGTATACGTGGGCGTCGTGCCCCTGAATCTGGGTGGTCTGCTCCTCGGCGAAGCTGACGGAATCCATACCGAAGGAGGCCATGCTGCTCTGCACGGAGCTGACCTGCTGGGCGGCGGGGATGTAGCTGCCGCTGAGGGAGATATACTCGATGTTGTCCACCGGCTCGTCGGGGGTGTAGTTGTAGATCACGCGGGCGTTTTCGCTCATATCAGGCTGCTTATAGGTGAAGCCGGGCAGCTCGTTGGCCGTGGCGACCTTCACATAGCGGCTGTCGATGTCGCGGCTGACGTAGGACACCACGTCGCCGGGCTGCACGTCGGAGGCGCGCAGATAGCCGTCGTCGTAGAACAGATTGAACAGCACGATGCCGATGACGATCACGGCGACGATCACGACCAGCTCGATGATCTCCTTCTTCGTCAGGAAGGGCTTCTTTTTGATGGTCTTGCGGTAACCTTTGGATTTTGCGCTCTGCTTTGCCATTCGGTTCATTCCTTTCCAGATACTCAACGTTTGCAAATATTATAGCACAGAACCGACGCTTTGGTACAGCCCTTTTTGCGCCATCGCCGCCAAAATTTTCAAGAATCCGCAAAAAACTCCCCCGGAACTCGTCCGGGGGAGGATCGGGATCGCGGAATCAGGCGGCATCCTCCGCAGCTTCCTCCGTGGCTTCCGGCTCGGCCGACGCATCGGCATCCTCCGTGGACTCGGGGGCCAGCGTCGGCTGGATCACAACGTAGGTGTCCATCACGGAGCCGGGCATCAGGTAATCCGCGCCGCCGCAGCGGGAGCATCCGGCCAGGTGCTGGGCCAGGGCCTCGTCGCGGGCGATCAGCCTGTACTCGCCATGGAAGCTCTTGCACTCGTCGCTGACGTGGCAGATGTCCTGCTCGTCCAGCCAGAGGGTGAGGGTGGAGCCCGCGTCCTCCGCGGGCGCGCCGCAGACCGGGCACTGCTTGAAGCCGGCTTCCACGCTCTCCGCCAGCGTGTAGGGCTTGCCGCCGGTCATGCCGGAGCAGTGGTCGTTCGTATGGTAGTAGGTGCCGTTGGGCGTGTGGTAGACCGTGAGCTCGGGCACGGGCTTGAGCGTCGTGCGGGGAGTGACCACGAAGGGCTCCTCCGTGGCCTCCGGGAAGGCGTCGGGCTCGGCCGAAGCCTCGGGCTCGTCGGTGGCCTCGGGCTCGTCCGTGGCTTCGGATTCATCCGTGGCCTCAGGCTCGTCCGTGGCTTCGGGCTCATCCGTAGCTTCGGGTTCATCTGTGGCTTCAGGTTCGTCCGTGGCCTCAGGTTCGTCGGTAGCCTCGGGCTCTTCTGTGGCCTCGGGTTCATCGGTGGCCTCAGGCTCATCCGTGGCCTCTGCGGTTTCCGTGGCCTCGGGCGTTTCCGTGGCCTCGGGTTCTTCCGTGGCCTCGGGCTCCACGATCCACGTCAGCGTTATGGGACTGCCGTCTTCAACGGCCTGCAGGTAGAGGTCCGCGAGGCAGTCCGGGCAGCCCTCGCGCCCAGCCTCGATGGCGTCGGCGGCGGACTCCAGGCTCCACTCGCCCTGGAAGGAGGCGCACTCGTCGCTCAGGTGGGCCAGGCCATTCTCGTCGACCCAGACGACGTACTCCTCGTCCAGCAGCTCCTTGGCGGGCGCGCCGCAGCTGCTGCAGGGCCGGTGCTCGGAATCCGCGGTCTCGGCAAACTTGTGGGCCGGGGCGGTCTTCATGGAGCCGCAGGAGGAGTGCATGTGGTAGTACCTGCCGGATCCGGCGTTATAGTATACGGTGGCCTCCCCGGCGGGCTTCACGGCGAACTCCGACACCTCGGGGGTGGGCTCCGGAGTGGGCTCGGGCGTCTCCGAGGCGGCGTCGCCCGGCTGGAGCACGCCAGAGCGCTGGAGCAGGCCCGCGCTCAGCGCGGTGCCGGCCTGGGGATCGGGCGCGGCGGCGGGTATGTAGACCGGCAGTTCCTCGTCCTCCGCGCTTACGTGCAGCTCGGCGGCGGGCACGCTGGTGGCGGCGGGCTGCCTGGGCTGGGCGGGAGCGCTCGCCCGGGGAGCGGCCTTCGCCTCGCCGGTCTCCTCCGGCTCGAGGTCGGTGGGAGCGGCGCCGGGCGCGCCGGAGTCAATCCGGCCGGTGGGGGAGGGCGCGGGCTCGGATTCCGGGCCTTCGGCGGCCTCCTGCTCGGCGTCGGTGGGCTGCGCGTCGGGTTCGTCCTCATCCGCGCTGCTGAAGCGCGCGCGCAGCTGCTGGGATTTTTCGACGCCCCAGTCGATGAAATCCGCGGTCTTCATCAGGGCCTGATCCTCGTAGACCTCGAGGATGTCGTGGAGCGCCTCGATCGAGAGCTCCGCGCGCTCGCCCATGCGGACGCTGAAGTCGGATACGGAATCCAGGACGGTATCGGCGGCGCCGATGACGCTGTCCTGCACGGCGGTGACGCGCGGGTTGCCGGTCTGCACCGTCAGGGCGAAGCCCCACAGCAGCACGCAAAGCATCAGCGTGATGGCGCTGGTGAAGAGCTTCATGAGCGTGTTCCACTTCAGCCTGCGCCGCCACAGCAGTATCATGCCGATGGGCCAGAACAGCACCAGCAGCAGGATCGTCAACAGCTTGTACGGAAAGCCCGCGTGGTGGGGCCGCCGGGGCGGCCGGCCCTGGCCTCCGTCCTGCTGCCCGGAAGTTTGCTGGGACGCGGGGCTGGGGCGCTTTTCGGAGCGCACCATGTATCCGCGCCGGGCAAGGTGCAAGCGCGGCGAGGAAACGCGCGCGTTGGATGTCATCGTAGCTTGCATAAGCGTCACCTTTCGAGGGTTTTCGATGCTTCTAGAAATACACAATACATTATACCAAAAACGGAACGGATACTCAAAGACATCGCTGTGACAATTGCGACCGGACCGGGAATAAATATTTCGCATTCCGCTAAGATTTAGTCAAATTGTGCGCATATCTTGAAATTTAACGCAATTGGTAGAAGGAATATAGGAAGTCTTATAGAATGATGAATTTGGGTTCATTGGTTTTCTGCCAAACATTTTTGCTTGTGGAGGGAAAGATATGAATGTTGAACGCAATCTGCCCGTGGTTCGCGAGCGCAAGCTGGCGATCCTGAAGGGCGACCCGGAACTGTGCGCTCAGCAGAAGAAGGCCGGCAAGCTCATCGCCCGTGAGCGCATCGGCCTGCTGCTGGATGCGGCAAGCTTCGTCGAGCTGGACGTGCTGAACTCCGAGGCCGGCGTGGTCACGGGCTACGGCCTGATCGACGGAAGCCCCGTCTACGTCTACGCCCAGGACTTCACCGTCAAGGGCGGCTCCGTGGGCGCCGCTCACGCCCGCAAGGTCTCGAAGGTGATGGAGCTTGCCGAGAAGACCGGCGCTCCCGTGGTGTCGATCCTCGACACCGCCGGTGCCCGCCTGGACGAGGGCATCGACGCGATGAACGCCTACGCGATGATGGCCGGCAAGTCCAACGCCATCTCCGGCGTGGTGCCCCAGGTCGCGCTCGTTCTGGGCCCCTGCGGCGGCATTGCCTCCGCGCTGGCCGGCATGAGCGACATCTGCGTGATGAGCAAGAACGGCTCGCTGTTCGTCAATGGCCCCGCGGTGGTCTCCGCCGTGTCGGGCAAGGAAGTCAGCCTGGAAGACATCGCCGGCCCCGCCGCCAGCGTCAAGTCCGGCCTGGCGCAGCTCACCGCCGAAACCGATGAGGAGGCCATCGCGCTGGCGCGCAAGCTGGTCTCCATGCTTCCGGCCAACAATCTGGACACCGCCGAGGCTCCCTGCCAGGACGACGTCAACCGGGAGCTCTCCGACCTCAACGCCATCTCCGGCGTGGAGGACGTGCGCGAGATATTGCGCCGCGTGGCCGATATGAACGAGATCGTGGAGCTCAGCGCCGACTTTGCGCCCTCCATGGTCACCGCGATCGCCAGGGTCGGCGGCGCCACCGTGGGCTTCGTGGCCAACCAGCCCTCCAAAGACGACGGCAGGCTGACCGTTTACGGCAGCAAGAAGGCCGCCCGCTTCATCAACTTCTGCGATTGCTTCTCCATCCCGGTGATCACCGTGGTGGATTCCCTGGGCGTGAAGGTGAGCGCCGCTCCCCAGGGCGAGCTCTCCCGCGCTACGGCGCAGCTGATGTTCGCCTACGCCGAGGCCACGACCCCGCGCATCGCCCTGATCGCGGGCAACGCCGTGGGCACGAGCTACGCCGCGCTGGCCTCCCGGGCCACCGCCGACGTGGTCTACGCCTGGCCGGGCGCCTGCATCAGCGCCATCACCCCGAAGATTGCCGTGCAGCTGAACTGCGCCGACGAGCTCAAGGGCGCGGATGATCCCATCGCCAAGCGCGCGGAGCTGGAAGAGAAGTACGTGGAAGACGTGGCCGACGGCGTCAACGCCGCCAAGCTCGGCTACGTGGACGACGTGATCGAGCCCGCCCAGACCCGCCAGATGATCGCCGCCGCGATCGAGATGCTCGCGGGCAAGCGCGACTCCAAGCCCGCCAAGAAGCACGGCAACATGCCGCTGTAAGGAGGGCGTAACATGAATATTTTGAACGCACTGGGCTATGGCGGCATCGTCGCCGTCGTCGGCATGTTCATCGTGTTCCTGGGTCTGATCATACTGATCGTGTGCATCACGATCATGGGCAAGGTCTTCCAGGCCGCCACGAAGCCGAAGGCCGCGCCCGCCGCGCCCGCGGTTCCGGCCCCCGCGCCGGTGCCGGTGCCGGTGGTGAAGCCCCAGATCTATGAGGAGGAGGCCCCCGCGGGAATCGATCCGCAGGTCATCGCCGCCATCTCCGCCGCCATCGCCGCCTTTGACGGTGGCAACAAGAACCTGGTGGTCCGCAGCGTCCGCCGCGTGAGCGGCTGGAACGGCGCCGCCCGCCGCGAACAAATCTACAAGTTCTGATCCAGCGGACGCGATCCGCGCAAAAATAAGCAAGCATTCGAGCTTTTAGAGCAAGCATTCGAGCTTTTAGGAGGATAAGATCATGCGCAAGTTCAATATCACCGTCAACGGCACCGCCTACGAAGTTGAAGTGGAAGAGATCGGCGGCGCGCCCGTGTTCGCAGCCGCTCCCGTCGCCGCCCCCGTGGCCGCTCCCGTCGCCGCCGCTCCGGCTGCCCCGAAGGCCGCTCCGGCTCCTGCCGCCGCCCCGAAGGCCACCGCTCCCGCCGGCGCCGAGGCCGTCAACGCCCCGATGCCCGGCACCGTGCTCGACATCAAGGTTTCCGCCGGCCAGTCCGTCAAGAAGGGCGACATCCTGCTGATCCTCGAGGCCATGAAGATGGAGAACGAGATCATGGCTCCCCGCGACGGCGTGGTGGCCAGCGTAGCCGCGACCAAGGGCGCCTCCGTCAACACCGGCGACCTGCTCGTTTCCCTGAACTAAATTGCCCGGAACCGGTAAGGAGGGCAAGCGAATGTTGAAACATAGAAAGATGAGCTGCGCGCGCTGCTTTGCATGCCTGCTGATCCTGTGCGCGCTGCTGACCGTCTGGGCCTTCGCCGAGACGGCCGCGGAGGTTTCGGCGGCCCCCGCCGGGGACTACATCCCCGCCGAGGTGATCGACGAAGCCGCGGTCGACGCGGCGGTGCTGGAGGCGCAACAGGCGGCGGCGGATCCCGATATCAACGTATTCACCGGCCTCGCCAGCATCGCCAAGTCCACGGGCTTTGCCCAGGGCTCCTGGCGGCAGTACGCCATGATGGCGGTGGCCTGCCTGCTGCTGTACCTGGCGATCGTGAAGCAGTTCGAGCCCCTGCTTCTTCTGCCCATCGCCTTCGGCATGCTGCTGGCGAACCTGCCGGCCGCGGGCCTGATGGAGCACTGGCACTACACCTACTACCCGACGCTGCACGATGCCGTCGTGCAGGCCAAGGTGCTGGGCAAGGACGTGCAGGACATCGTGCTGCGCTACAATGAAGTGACCGGCACGATGCAGTACAGCCTCCAGACCCAGAACGCGGGCCTGCTGTACTACCTCTACCACGGCGTCAAGCTGGGCATCTTCCCGCCGATCATCTTCATGGGCGTCGGCGCGATGACCGACTTTGCCCCGCTGATCGCGAACCCCAAGTCCCTGCTGCTGGGCGCTGCCGCGCAGCTGGGCATCTTCCTGACCTTCATCGGCGCGAAGGCCATGGGCTTCTCCGCCAAGGAGGCGGGCTCCATCGGCATCATCGGCGGCGCGGACGGCCCGACGGCCATCTTCGTCACCACGAAGCTGGCGCCGCACCTGCTGGGCGCGATCGCCGTGGCGGCATACTCCTACATGGCGCTGGTGCCGGTCATTCAGCCCCCGATCATGAAGGCGCTGACCACCAAGAAGGAGCGCACGATCCGCATGGGTCAGCTGCGCCCGGTCTCCCG
>CANQGC010000163.1 GCA_947600345.1 uncultured Clostridia bacterium | reverse complement strand
ACGCGTTCACCGGCAGCCAGGTCTGGTCGCTGCCCACCAGCACCGCGCGGTAGCTCCGGCAGCCCTCGCGCAGCGCCTCCATGCCGTCGAACGCCGGCGAGAAGCGCAGGTGTTCGCCCGCAAAGCGCGCAAAGGGTTCGCAGCGCCGCGCCCACTCCGCGCGGAACCGGGCGTCGAGCTTGCGCCGGAGGACGCTGCGCGCCAGGCCCGCCTTGTTGCAGTAGAGCGCGAAATCCAGCAGGTGGCGCAGGTAGAACTCCCGGCGGTTGCGGGCGATCTCCCGCCGCAGCCCGCCCTCGACGCGCAGTATCTCATTGGGGACGCCCAGCTCGTCCAGCGCATGCTGCAGCGCGAACGCCTGCAGCGCCGTTCCGTAGTTGGGCTTCTCGTACGCCGCGGCGATGGCCACGGCCGCGCCTCGCTCCATGCCGTTCCCTCCCTTCACAAAGCTCCTCCGTCGCGCAGCCGCCACAGCAGCGGCCGGACGTATGCGTGGGCGATGCCGAGCAGCGCGCATCCCGCGCCGCGCGGCAGGCGCCCGGGCAGCGCGGCCAGCCTCCGCTTCCAACCCGGCCGCTCGTCCGCACGCAGCGGCTCGCCCGCCCAGGGTGTCCCCGCCCGCACGCGCAGCCACTCGGCGGCGAAGGGGTGGCGGCTGCCCTCCACCCAGGGCCGCAGGCTCAGCAGGCTGGTGGTGAAGTGCACGATGGCCGGCTCCCGCGCCGCGGACTCGACCTGCTCCTTCGAATAGCGGTAGCGCGGCGGCCTGCGCATGCGCAGCATGTCCCGGTAGTCCAGGTCGAAGAAGTAGCTCAGCGCGTTGAAGCGCGGCTCCAGGAAGCGGACGCCGCCCGGCAGCGCCGCGTTGAGCGCGCCCTGGTCGCCCTGGCGCACGCTCCCGTTCCGGGAAGCGATGAATCGCAACAACGCCTCCTCCGCGCCGAGCGCCCGCCACCGCGCCAGATCGATCAGCAGCACGCCGGAGTTGAACAGCTCCGCGTCCGGAGGGAGGCCCAGGTTCGCCCGGTAGCGCGCGCTGAACGCCTCCGCCAGCGCGCCCACGGTGCACCCCGCCAGGTCCACCCGCCAGAGCGCGCCGATGGGCCGCAGCACCAGCGTGTCGCAGTCCAGGTAGATGCAGCGCTCAACCTCCGGCGCGAGCAGGCTCCCGACGAACAGCCGGGAGAACTGGCTGGCGCTGCCCCGGTCCGGCGCCACCCGCCCCGCCAGCGCGCGGGAGAGCTTTCGCACGTCGATCCACTCCGGCGCGCCCTGGCCGAACTCCGCGCACACCGCCTCGATCCGCCGCATGTTCTCGGGCGATATGCCGTCGCTCAGTATGTGCAGCGCCACCGCGTCCCCGCCCTTTGACATCAATAGCGAGCGCAGGGAGACGCCGAGAATCTCCGCGAATCCGTCATCCGAAGCGTACACGACGTGCACCACGCGGCCCGCCGGCCTCGCAAACTCTTCCATATTCTTCTTTCCCGCTGATTCGAAATGGTCTGCTTCAGCATCCTCCGCCGCGCAGCACGGCGGGAATGGTCTCAAAGAGTATCTTTAAATCCGTCCGGAGGTTCTGCGCGCGGATGTAGGCCATGTCCATCTCCATCCACTCGCCGAAGGGGACGCGGTTTCTTCCGTAGATCTGCCAGTAGCAGGTGAGTCCCGGCCGCACCAGCTCCCGCTGCCGCTGGTAGGCGCTGCACTTGAGCGCCTCCGCCACGGGCAGCGGCCGCGGCCCCACCAGGCTCATGTCGCCCGCGAGCACGTTGTACAGCTGAGGCAGCTCGTCGATGCTGAGCTTGCGCAGGATTCTGCCCACCCGCGTGACCCGGGGATCCCGGCGCATCTTGAAGGCCGGGCCGTCCATCTCGTTGCGCGTCCGCAGCGCCTCCTGCTCCCGGTCCGCGCCCTCGCGCATGCTGCGCAGCTTGTGGCAGGTGAAGGGGACTCCGTTCCGGCCGATGCGCTCCTGGTGGTAGAACACCGCGCCGCCGGGGTCCTCCAGCTCGATCGCCAGCGCCGCGAGCAGCATCACCGGCGCGGTCAGCGCCAGCCCGGCCGCCGAGAGCGCGATGTCCAGGCCCCGCTTGGCGAGCTGGTAGGCGCGGCTCGGGTTGGGCCGAATCTCGTCCCGGGCGCCGAGGCGCGCGCTCCTGTAGGCGGTCCTCTGCACGCAGCTCACCCCCTACCCCGCCTGGAGGCCGCCGCGCAGCCGCCGCCGAAAGTAGGCGATGGTATGCTCCAATCCGTCGGGCAGCCGGGTCCGGGGCATCCAGCCCAGCAGCTCGGACGCGCGCCGGATGTCGGGCCTGCGCACCCGGGGGTCGTCCTGGGGCAGGTCGCAGCGGATCAGCCGGGAGCGGGTCGGTATCTTCTCGAGCACCAGCTTCGCCAGCTCGTTGACGGTGAACTCGCCGGGGTTGCCCAGGTTGATGGGCCCGGTGAGCTCCTCCGGGGAGTTCATCATGCGGATCACGCCGTCGATCAGATCGTCCACGTAGCAGAAGCTGCGTGTCTGACTGCCGTCGCCGTAGACGGTGATGTCCTCGCCGTTGAGCGCCTGGCGGATGAAGTTGCTCACCACCCGGCCGTCGGTGGGCTTCATGTTGGGGCCGTAGGTGTTGAACACGCGGATGATCTTGACCCGCGTGCCGTGCATCCGGCGGTAGTCGAAGCACAGCGTCTCCGCGGCGCGCTTGCCCTCGTCGTAGCAGCTGCGCACGCCGTCGGGGTTGACGTTGCCCCAGTACTCCTCCGGCTGGGGGTGCACCAGCGCATCGCCGTAGACCTCCGAGGTCGAGAAGTGCAACAGCGTCGCGCCGCAGCGGTCCGCCAGATCCAGCAGGTTGATGATCCCCAGCACGCTGGTCTTCATCGTGTGGATGGGGTCGCGCTGGTAGGCCACCGGGCTCGCCGCGCAGGCGGCGTTGTAGATCTGATCCACATCCAGCGCGATGGGCCGGATGACGTCCTGCCGGATGAAGGTGAAGTTCGGAAGCTTCATCAGCGGCTCCAGGTTGCCCAGCTCGCCGGTGAGCAGGTTGTCCATGCAGTAGATGTGATCGCTTTCGTTGCGCACCAGCCGGGCGCAGAGGTTCGAGCCCAGAAAGCCCGCGCCACCCGTAACCAAAATACGCATGCCTTGACTCCTTAGTCCCGCTCAAACAGATCGCGGGTATAGACCTTGCCGCGAACCTGCGAAAGCGCAGGCTCCCAGCGGTTGGCGATGATGACATCGCTGTCCGCGGCGAAGCGCGCGAAGTCGTTCTCCACGCGGTAGCCGTCGAACTCCCGAATGCCGCCCAGCGTGGGCTCGTGGATCAGCACCCGCACGCCGCGGCCGCCCAGCCGCTCGACCACGTCCCGGATGGCGCTCTGGCGGAAGTTGTCCGAGTTGGCCTTCATCGTCAGCCGGTACACGCCCACCGTGCTGCCCTCCGCGCTCCCCAGGCGCCGCACGATCTCGTCCGCGATGTGATCCTTGCGGGCGTCGTTGGACTCCACCACCGCGCGGATCAGCCGCTGGGGCACGTCGTCGTAGTTGGCCAGCAGCTGCTTGGTGTCTTTGGGCAGGCAGTAGCCGCCGTAGCCGAAGGAGGGGTTGTTGTACTGGCCGCCGATGCGGGGATCCAGGCACACGCCGTCGATGATCGAGCGGGTGTCCAGGCCCTTCTGCTCGGCGTAGGTGTCCAGCTCGTTGAAGTAGCTCACCCGCAGCGCCAGGTAGGTGTTGGCGAAGAGCTTGACCGCCTCGGCCTCGGTGCTGCCCATGCGCAGCACCGGCACGTCCGCGCGCTCGGCGCCGCTTTTCAGAAGCTCCGCGAAGTCCCCGGCGCGCTCCGCCATTTCGGGATCGTCCCGATCCGCGCCCACGATGATGCGGCTGGGGTGCAGGTTGTCGTAGAGCGCCCTGCCCTCGCGCAGAAACTCCGGGCTGAAGAGTATGTTGCGCCAGCCCAGCCGCGCGCGCAGGGAGGCGGTGTAGCCCACCGGCACCGTGGACTTGATCACCGCCACGGCCCCGGGGTTGACCCGCATGACCTCCTCCACCACGCCCTCCACGATGGAGGTGTCGAAGTGGTTGCAGCGCTCGTCGTAGTTCGTGGGAACGGCGACGATCACGTACTCCGCGTCCCGATAGGCGCGCCCGGCGTCCAGCGTGGCGGTCAGGTGAAGCCCGCCCGCCGCGAGCGCCGCCTCGATCTCCCGGTCCGCGATGGGCGAGATGCCCCGGTTGAGCTTGTCCACCCGCTCCGCCGCCACGTCCACGGCGCAGACCTCGTGCCGCCGCGCCAGCAGCACCGCCAGCGAGAGCCCCACGTAGCCCATGCCGGCCACCGCGATCCTGCGGCGAGACGCCGCTTCATTCGTCCGATTGTCCAAGATTCTCTCCCCCAGATTGCTCAGTTTTCATAGATGAACTCCCGCAGGAGCTCCGCGTTGCGCTCGAAGTCCGGGTCGATGCGCCAGGTGCCGCCCCGCATGCCCGCGCGGAAGGTTCCGTCCGCCGGTATGCGAAACTGCCCCACGTCCTCCGGGTCCGCCGCCAGCAGCGCCCGGCCCAGCGACGCGAGCTCGGCGGGCGTCAGGTTCGTCTTCACGTTCCCCAGCATCGCCGCGGCGGTCACCGCCAGCTCCGCGGGCTTCAGCTCCCGCGCCCGCCGGGCCATCGCCAGCAGCACCGCCTGCTGGCGCATCACCCGGCGGTAGTCGCTGTCGATGTAGCGCAGGCGGCAGTAGCTCATGGCCAGCAGTCCGTTCAGGTGCACCCTGCCGCTGCGGTCGATGGTCCGCTCCCCCTGGTAGGGCTCGCCGGTGTAGCCCGCCGCGTAGACGTTGATCTCCCGCCGCTCGGCCTCGGTGATCTCGATGTCCACCCCGCCCAGCAGGTCGATCAGCTTCACCATGTCCTCCATGTTGACCAGCGCGTAGCGCGCAAGCTCCGTGCCGAAGGCCTGGTTCACCGTCGCCATCGCCAGCTCCGGGCCGCCGTAGACGGTGGCGGCGTTGATCTTGCCGGGCGACTTCCTGCCGGGGAAGTTCACCCAGGTGTCCCGCAGGATGCTGGTGAGCTTCACGCCGCCGTCGCCGCGCACGGACAGGATCAGCATCGCGTCCGAGCGGTCGTAGCGGCGCATGTCCCGGGCGTCCCCGCCCAGCAGCAGCACGTGCGTCCAATCCTCCTCCGCCGCCCGCGCCAGGGGCGCGCACGCCAGCAGCAGCGCCAGCAGAACCGGCAGGAATCTGCGCATATTCGACACTCCCTTACATAATACATGATTAGATCACCAAATGTCCATACAAACCTCGGGATTTAACGCGCGCCTCCGCGGGAATCCTCCGCGCCGGGCAGGCGGCTTCCGTCCACCGCTGCGCGGGCGCGCTCCTCTCCGATGCGCGCGCGAAGCGCCTCGTAGGCCGCGCGCATGCTTCCGCTCCGCGGGCCCTCCGGGCGGTGGGCATCCGTGGCGGCGAAGTCCAGCAGATTTCGCGAGAGCACCCGGCGGATCAGGCGGGCGGCGGAAAGGCTCGGCGGGCGCAGTATGCTCGCGCAGTTCAGCTGAAAGCGAACCTCCAGCTCCCCCCGTAGCTCCTCCAGGCGGGCCGGCCGCCCGGCCAGGCAGCCGTAGCGCTCGGCGTGGGCGAGCACGGGGGTGAAGCCGCTGCGGCGGAGCCTCTCGAGCGCGCCGCGCAGCAGCTCCCAGCGCGCGTCCGGCGAGAACTCCACCAGCGCGCAGCGCGTGCCCGCCAGCGCGGGAACGCGGCCGTCCTCCAGGAAGCGGCAGGTCTGCTCCGTGTAGAGTATCTCCGCGCCCTCGAGGATTTCGATCCCCAGGCCTTCGCGCGCGCAGCACTCCCGCGCCCCGTCCAGCGCCCGGTCGAGCCGCCCCCGGTCGAAGGGATACACGCCCGGCGTGGCGTGGGGCGTGGCCACGATGCGGGTGATCCCGTCCGCCGCCGCCGCGCGGAGCATGGCGTGCGTCTCGTCCGAGCTCCGCGCGCCGTCGTCCAGGCCCCAGAGCAGGTGGCAGTGGATGTCGGTGAAGCCCATCACGCCTCCCTCCAGCCGGAGGGACCGTAGCAGTCCGCGCCGTAGTGGCTGTAGTAAGACTTGTTGTAGTACTTCTTGCTGCTCAGCGCCTCCAGGTCCACCTCATTGAGCACCGCGCCCAGCACCGGGCAGCCGGTGCGCTCGATTTGCAGCCTGGCCTCGCGGAGCTCCCGGCGGCCGGTGAAGTTGTACTTCACGGCGAAGATCGTGCCGTCGCAGTGGCGGGCGATCTCGGCGGCGTCGATGATGACGCCCACCGGCGGCGCATCCACGATCACCAGGTCGTAGCACTCCGACAGCTCGCCGATCATCTGCCCCAGCCTCGGGGAGCTCAGCAGCGCCAGCGAGTTGGAGACCTCCCGGCCCACCGGGATCATGTGGGCGTTGGGCAGGTTCGTCTCGTAGATGGCCTCGTCCAGCGCGCACATGCCCGCCAGCACGTGGGCGGTGCCGAAGCCCGCGCCCCTGCGGATCCGCACGCCGTACTTCGCCGCAATCTGGGACTTGCGCAGGTCGCAGTCCAGCAGGATCACCCGCCTGCCCAGCCGGGAGAGCGTGCGCAGCAGATTCATGCACAGGAAGGACTTGCCTTCGTGGGCGCAGGCACTGGTCACCATGATGGCGCC
>CANQGC010000162.1 GCA_947600345.1 uncultured Clostridia bacterium | reverse complement strand
TACCCCTTCGGCGGCGGCGCGGGCATGGTGATGCTGCCCCAGCCCGTCGCGGATGCGGTGGAGGCCAACGCGCTGCCGGGAATGCATAGGATCTACCTGTCGCCGCGCGGGCGCACGTTCAACCAGAGGATCGCCGAGGAGTACGCCGCGTGCGATTCGCTTCTGCTGCTCTGCGGCCACTACGAGGGCGTGGACCAGCGGGCGCTGGACCTGTGCATCGACGAGGAGCTGTCCATCGGCGACTTTGTGCTCACCGGCGGCGAGCTGGCGGCGCTGATCGTCGTGGACGCGGTGTCCCGGCTGATTCCCGGCGTGCTGGGCAGCGACGAATCCAGCGAGGATGAGAGCTTCACCACCGGCCTGCTCGAGTACCCCCAGTACACCCGCCCGGCGGAGTTTCGGGGCGCGAAGGTGCCGGAGGTGCTGCTGAACGGCAACCACGCGGACATACTGGCCTGGCGGCGGCGGGAGTCGCTGAAGCTCACCCGGGAGCGCAGGCCGGAGCTGATGGAGACCGCGCCGCTGACGGACGAGGACCGGAAGGAGCTGCGGCGGATGGATCGCGCGGAGGAAATCCTCTCAGCGCTGGAAAGCGACGGCGTGCAAGCCAAGCGGCTGGACATGTTCGCCGAGGCGGCTTATGCGAAGGAGTGGTTCGCGCGAACCGTGCCGGAAGCACAGCGCCGCGCCGCCAAGAAGCAGTGCTTCTCCGGGCGGCGGCACGTGGGCTGGCTGTACCAGGCGTTCGAGATGGGCTTCGCGCCCAGCGTCCGCGGCGAGGAAGCCGAGGCGGCCTTCGCGTCCAAATCCGGCCCGACGGTGCTCTATCTGAACCGCGAAAACCTGGCCTTCCGCGTAGAGAACGCCGAAGCCCTCTCCCACCTCCCCCGCCTGGCACTGCTGACGGCGGCGGACTACTCCTGGAGCTTCGCCCGCTCCGGCAGGGGCGAACTGTATTCCCACACCAAAGAACTCGAGGCGAATCTCCCTTGAAGACCGACAATACCGAGCTATTCACCCGCACCCCCGTGCCACGGGCGGTGCTTTCTCTCGTGATCCCCACGATCATCAGCCAGCTGATCACCGTGGTCTACAACATGGCCGACACCTTCTTCATCGGCCAACTGGGCGACCCAAACCAGGTGGCGGCGGCATCGCTGTCGCTGCCGCTGTTTCTGCTGACCACGGGCATGGCGAACCTCTTCGGCATCGGCGGCGCGAGCCTGATCTCCCGCAGCCTGGGCGTGGACGACAAGCAGCGCGCCCGGAACGCGGCGGCGTTCAGCCTGTGGTCGGCGGCGGGCCTGGCGCTTTGCTACGGCCTCTTCATCGCGCTGTTCCGATCGAGAATACTCCCGGCCGTGGGCGCGAACGAGGGCACCTACGCCTTCTGCTCCAAGTACCTGTTCTGGACGGTCACGGTCGGCGCGATTCCCACGGTGCTCAACGCGACGCTGGCGCACCTGGTCCGCGCGGAGGGCTACTCGGCCCAGGCGAGCTTCGGCGTGGCGCTGGGCGGCGTGCTGAACATCTTTCTCGACCCGCTGTTCATCTTCCCGCTGGGCCTGCAGATCGAGGGCGCGGCCATCGCCACGATGCTCTCGAACCTGATCGCCACGCTGTATTTTATCGTTCTGATCCTGCGCGGAAACTTCAACCTGTCCCTGAACCCCCGCCACTACAGCCTGCGCGGCGGCATTCCGAAGGAGGTGCTGCTGGTCGGGCTGCCGAGCTGCGCGATGAACCTGCTGGCGGTGTTCTCCAATGTGATGATGAACAAGCTGATGGTCTCCTACAGCAACGCCGCCGTGGCGGGCATCGGCATCGCGAAGAAGATCGACATGCTGGCTTTCGCCATCGCCAACGGCCTGTCCCAGGGCGTGCTGCCGCTGATCGGCTTCAACTACTCGGCGAGGAACTTCCCCCGGATGCGCGCCGCCATCAAGATGACGCTGCTGCTGAGCCTGGCGGTGACGACGCTGGGCGCGATCCTGCTGTTCACCTGCGCCGGGCCCATCGTGCGCTCGTTCATCGACGATGCGGAGACGGTGCGGCTGGGCGGCATGTTCCAGCGCATCATCTGCCTGACCGGCCCGTTCACGGCGGTCACGATGGTCATCATCACGATCTTCCAGTCCGTGGGCCGGAAGGTTCAGCCGCTGATCCTATCGATGCTGCGCAAGGGCGGGCTGGACGTGCCCTTCATGTTCCTGATGAACGCCCTGCTCGGCGTCAACGGCACCGCCTGGGCTACCCCCATGGCCGACACCTGCGCCATGCTCGTGGCTCTTGCGCTGTTCGTGCCGTTCTGGCGGAGGATCGGCGCGGAAACGAGCGCGGAGGCCGTGCGGCGCTTGAATTGAGGGGCGAGGTTTGTTATAATGTGAGTTGGAAAATACTTTCAAGGAGGCTGTAACATGAAGCGATGGATTGCCGCTCTTTGCGCCGCGTTAGCGCTGGTGCTGGGCGCGAGCTGCTGCGCCGAGGAAGCGAGCAGTTCGGCCTGGGTGCTGGACTACTACGTGGACGAATTCCGTCTGCCGACAGACGAGCCCTACGTCACGAACGCGGAGCCCATCATCGGCATCTTCTCCAACAGCGCGACCACGGACAGCGATCTGCTCGTGAGCATCCTCGTGGACGAAGACGGCTTGGCCATCATGCTCGACGAGTACGGCAGCAGCCGGGTGAAGAACAGCTACTCGTCGATGTAGAAATACAATGTCACGCTCCTGGACGACGCGCGGCAAAAGACAAGCTTCTTGGGCTACATGCCGTCTGGCTTCGATCGCATTATCTTTGATACAAGTAACGTACTAAGCATTCTGGACGCGCTGAACAGCAATGCGTCACTCAGCTTCTACATTGAGAAGGCGGACAGCCCTTCCACGAACTACCTCTTCACCATTGCAGATACCAGTGGTTTTGGTGAAGCAATCGCTACGTTGACTGAGTGCTTCCACGAGCAAGATTACAAGCAGGCAGTGGAAATGTACAACTCCGGCGACTACGAAGCAGCGCTGGCGCTCTTCGCCGAGCTGGGCGACTACAAGGACAGCGCCGAATGGCTGCCCAAATACCAGGAGATGAAGTACGCCGAGGCCGAAGTGCTGCTGGCCGAGGGAGACTACGACGGCGCGCATGACGCCTTCATCGCAGCGGGAAGTTACAGCGACGCGGCACAGCACGCAGAGGAGCCCTACAATGAACGAGATTACCGGCAGGCAGTCGCGCTTTACGAATCCAGCGATTATATCGCTGCGGCAAAGATCTTCATCCGCTTGGGCGACTACAAGGAAAGCGAAGAGTGGAAGCTAAAATGTCAAGAAATGAAGTATCAGAAAGCCGAAGCGTTCCTGGCGGAGGAAGACTTGGTGAGCGCCGCCATGTGCTTTGGAAGCGCGGAAGATTATGCGGACGCGGCGGAGCGCAGTTTCAAGCTTTGGGATCAAATCATCGACCGAAATGCTACAATCGCGGCGGGACAGTATCACACCGTTGGCCTGGAATCTGACGGCACGGTCGTTGCGGTCGGCAAGAATACCGATGGCCAATGCGACGTATCCGGATGGTCGAATATCATCGCTGTTGCCGCCAGGGATAAGAATACCGTTGGACTAATGTCCGACGGCACGGTCGTGGCGGCAGGCAATAACGAATATGGCCAATGCGACGTATCCGGATGGTCGGACATCGTCGCTGTCGCGGCAGGTGGTTGTTCGTTAGGAGATCACACCGTGGGCCTGAAATCCGACGGAACGGTCGTGGCAAGCGGTTCAAATGATTGGGGCCAATGTGACGTTTCCGGCTGGTTGAACATCGTAAACATTGCGGCAGGGGATCTCCACACCGTAGGATTAAAATCCGATGGCACGGTCATAGCATGCGGCTCCAATGAAAACGGCCAGTGCGACGTCTCGGACTGGACGGATATTGTCGCCATCGCGGCAGGGGGATGGCATACCGTAGGCTTGAAATCAGACGGTACGGTTGTGGCAATCGGAGACTACGACTTCGACCAATGTGAAGTCTCCGACTGGACGGGCATTACTGCTATCAAAGCAGGATATTATCACACGGTAGGACTGAAATCTGACGGCACGGTCGCAGCCACCGGTTCCAATAGCAGTAATCAATGCGACGTTTCCGATTGGACGGACATTGTCGCCATTGCAGTGGGTGAATCGCATACGCTCGGTCTAAAAACCGATGGCACAGTCGAGGCGATCGGTTGGAATAGCACTGGTCAGTGCAAAGTCTCTGATTGGACCGGCATTCAAATGCCACGCGGCATCGTGGCGAAGCCGATCGAGCCGTCTCCCACCGCAACTCCTGTCCCCTACCCCACCCTTCAGCGCGGCGACAAGGGCGATGCGGTCAAGGCGCTGCAGCTGCGCCTGATCGAGTTGGGGTATCTGGACGGCGCGGCGGACGGGGACTTTGGTAGGAAGTCCGAGGCGGCGGTACAAGCGTTCCAGCAGGCCAACGGTTTGGACGTCACCGGCGTCGCGGACGACGCCACCCAGCATGCGCTCTATTCCGAATCCGCCGTCGCGGAGTGACGCCCCTTCCCCCGATTTAACACAATCTAGGCTTGCCTCCCGCGCCGATTTCTGTTATAATGGTCGTTGTGATAACGGACGGTCCTCTGCCTGGCACGGGTTTCTCGGAAATCTTGAGGTTATGAACGTCCTGGTGAGGAAGGAGGAAATCCGCAATGAACGAGATCATCCGTTCCATCGAGAGCGCCCAGCTCAAGCATGACATCCCGCAGTTTGCCATCGGCGACACCGTGCGCGTGCAGGTGAAGGTCGTCGAAGGTTCCCGCGAGCGCCTGCAGGCGTTTGAGGGCGTGGTCATCGCCCGCCGCAACGGCTCCGTCCGCGAGACGTTCACCGTCCGCCGCACTTCCTACGGCGTCGGCGTCGAGCGCACGTTCCCGCTGCACAGCCCCCGCGTGGACAGCATCACGGTTGTGCGTCGAGGCAAGGTCCGCCGCGCGAAGCTGTACTATCTGCGCAACCGCAGCGGCAAGGCCGCCAAGGTCAAGGAGCGCACCTGATCGCACTGACCGAAACGAGAACCGCTTCTCGGCGGCTCTCGTTTTTTCTACCCAGACTTTTAGGAGAGACTTCATGCCGCAGATCAACTGGTATCCCGGCCACATGGCCAAGTCGAGGAGATTGCTGCAGGAGCAGCTGCGCGCCGTGGACGCGGTGGTGGAGCTGTGCGACGCGCGCGCGCCGCGGGCCACGCGGAATCCCGACCTGGCTCACCTGACGCGCGGCAAGGCCCGCATACTGATCCTCAACAAGGCCGACCTGGCCGACGATCAAGAGACCGCCCGCTGGCTGGAGTACTACCGCCGCAACGGGCTGACCGCGCTGCGCTTCAACTCCAACGGGGGCAAGACCAAGGACGTGCTCGCCCGCATCGAGGCGGCGACGAGGCCCGCCGTGGAGCGCGCCGCCGCGCGGGGCGTGAAGAAGACCGTGCGGCTGATGGTGATCGGCATCCCGAACGTGGGCAAGTCCACCTTCATCAACCGCCTGCACGGCTCGGGCATCGCGAAGGCTTCGGACCGGCCGGGCGTGACCCGGTCGAACCAGTGGGTCAAGATCGGGCCGTACCTGGAACTGCTGGACACCCCCGGCATGCTGCCGCCCCGGATGGACGACCAGGACGGCGCGCGGCTGCTGGCCTATCTGGGCTCCATCCGCGACCAGATCATGGACACCGAGGAGCTGGCCGGGCAGCTGATGCTGCACCTGCTGGCGCTGAAGCCCGAGGCCGTGACGGCGCGGTTCAAGCTGGCCACGGACGAGTCTTTGGCCGACCCCCAGCTCGCGGTGGAGGCCGCCTGCAAGGGGCGCGGGTGGCTGATCTCCGGCGGGCGGCCGGACACCGACCGCGCCGCCGCGCTGATCCTGGACGAGTTCCGCGCGGGCAAGGTGGGGCGCATCACGATTCAGCCGCTGGACAAGTAGGAGGGCATCATGTCCGAACAGAAGCCAAAGCGCAGGCGCGAGACGCCGGAGGAGAAGCTGGAGCGGCTCACGCAGATCGAGCGGGAGCTCTGGGCGCAGGGCGCGCCTTCCATCGCCGGGATTGACGAGGTGGGCCGGGGGCCGCTGGCGGGGCCGGTGGTCACGGCGTGCGTGTCGATTCCGCGGGACCGGCTCGTGCTGGGCGTGGACGACTCCAAGAAGCTCAGCGAGAAGCGGCGCGAGGCGATCTACGAGCAGTTGGTCGCCGCCGCCGACTATTGCCGCACCTGCTTCGTCGGGCCGGAGGTCATCGACGAGATCAACATACTGAACGCCACGAAGCGAGCCATGGAGACCTGCGGCGCGGAGTTTCGCGGCTTGTTCCTGATCGACGCGGTGCAGGGGTTGCACCTGCCCGGCGAGGTACGCCCCATCGTGCACGGCGATGCCTTGAGCTACATGATCGGCGCGGCATCCATCGTGGCGAAGGTCACGCGGGACCGCTACATGGTGGAGCTGGACGCGAAGTACCCGATGTACGGCTTCGCGCGCAACAAGGGCTACGGCACGGCGGAGCACATCGCGGCGCTGAAGAAGTACGGCCCCTGCCCGGAGCACCGGAGGAGCTTCATTGGCCACTTCGTGGAGGTGGACGGATGAATCGCCGGGCGTTCGGAAACGAGGGCGAGTCCGCCGCCTGC
>CANQGC010000161.1 GCA_947600345.1 uncultured Clostridia bacterium | reverse complement strand
GGCAGCCGTGGGGGCCGGTGATGTAGCGGCCCAGTTCCGAGGCAAGGCGGGCGTGGCCCAGACCGGCAGGCACCATGATGCGCTCGAATTCGCCGTAGATCTCCGCGCCGATGGGGCCGATCTCCGGCGTCTCCTCCTTGGGCAGGTAGCCGATGCCGATGCCGCCGGAGAGGTTCACCATGAACACGTCCACGTTCAATTCCTCGTGGATGTCCGCCGCCAGCTGGAACAGCAGCGAGGCGTTCTCCGGGTAGTAGTACTTCTCGGTGGCGTTGCTGGCCAGCAGCGCGTGCAGGCCGAAGGACTTCACGCCGCGCTTGGACAGCGTGCGCGCCGCCTCAAAGATCTGGTGGCGGGTCATGCCGTACTTGGCCTCCTCGGGGTAGCCCATGCAGGTGCCGCCGATGGTCAGGTCGCCGCCGGGATTGAAGCGCAGACAGAGCTTCTCGGGAAGCCCCGCGTACTTCTCCAGGAAGTCGATGTGGGTGATGTCGTCCAGGTTGATGATCGCGCCAAGCTTGCGGGCGTACTGGAACTCCTCGGGCTTGGTCTCGTTGGAGGAGAACATGATCTTCTCGCCGGAGAAGCCCGCCGCCTCGGCCAGCATCAGTTCCGGGATCGAGGCGCAGTCCACGCCGCAGCCCTCCTCCTGGAGGAGCTTCAGTATGAACGGATTGGGGCAGGCCTTCACCGCGTAGTACTCGCAGAAGCCGTCGTTCCAGGCGAAGGCCTCGTTCACGGCGCGGGCGGTTTTGCGGATGCCCGCCTCGTCGTAGAGGTGGAAGGGCGTCGGATACTTCGCCACGATCTCCCGGAGCTTTTCATCGGAAACAAAGGGTCTCTTTTGCGCATTCATCGTCTATCACCAAATTCTTTTTGTATGTAGGAAACATTTTAATCCGATCAAAACGCTTCCGTCAAGGGACATTGCGTTGTATTTCCCAGGTATCCGAATTGTTTAACATTCAAACCTTGAACCAAATTCGGATTTATGGTAAAGTTTAATATGGAGTGAAAGGGGCGAGTATATGCCGACGCTGAGCATGTTTCTGGGCATTCTCATCAAAATGAACTGGAAGGACGCCGGCCAGCACAACCAGCCGCACTTCCACGCGTTCTACGGCGAATATGAAGCGTCGTTCTCATTGGACGGCGAGATTCTCGCGGGCGAATTCCCGAAGAAGCAGGCCGCATTCGTGCGCGCCTGGGCGCTGATCCATGAGGAGGAATTGGCGGCGAACTGGCGGCTGGCGCTGGATGGGGAGGAAACCTTCCGCATCGACCCACTGAGGTAGGAGGCGCGCATGACGGAAATTCTGCGAGGCAGGGAGGAACTGGGGCCGCGCGTGCGCAGCGTGCGGGCACTGCCCGGATATAAACTTGACCTTACATTTACCACGGGCGAGCGCCGCTTGTTCGACGCAAAGGGCCTGCTGGAATATCCGGCCTATCGTAGGCTGCGGGACGAAGCGTTTTTTCAGTTGGCGGATGTCGCTTACGGGACGGTCTGCTGGCCGGGTGACTTGGATTGCTGCCCGGATCGCCTTTACCAGGAGTCCAGGGAAATCGGCGGGGAATCGTAAAACCACAGTGCGCCGGGGCGAAGCCCGGCCCGAGGAGGACACAGCTTGAATCTTTCGGATCGCATCGAGGCGCTTCTGGCGCAAGTGCAGAAGCCGGTACGATACATGGGCGGCGAGTTTGGGGCCGCGATGAAGGACGCGGGGGACGTGGATGTGCGCTACGCCTTCCTGTTCCCCGACACCTACGAGGTGGGCATGTCGCACCTGGGCATGCGCATCCTCTACGACGCGCTGAACCGCCGGGAGGACGTCTGGTGCGAGCGCGCCTTCACGCCATGGGTGGACATGGCGGACGCCATGCGCGCGGAGGGCGTGCCGCTGTTCACGCTGGAGAGCCGCACGCCGGTGCGGGAGTTCGACCTGCTGGGGATCACGCTCCAGTACGAGATGAGCTACACCAACGTGCTGGAATCCCTCGACCTGGCGGGCATACCGCTGCGGCGGGAGGAGCGCGGTTCGGACGACCCCTTCGTGATCTGCGGCGGGCCCTGCGCGTTCAACCCGGAGCCGCTGGCGCCCTTCGTCGATCTCTTCGCCCTGGGCGACGGCGAGGAGGAGACGCTGGCCACCGTGGACGCCTACAAGGCGTGGAAGCGGAGCGGCGCGCCCCGGGAGGAATACCTTCGCATGTGCGCGAAGATTCCGGGCATCTACGTGCCGTCCTTCTACGATGTGACTTACAACTCGGACGGCACAATCGCCGCCGTCACGCCCAAGCCGGGCACGGACGCGCCCGAGGTCGTGCGCAAGGCGATGGTGCGCGATCTGAATGCCGCCGTCTATCCCGAAAGCCTGATCGTGCCCTACGGCGAGATCGTGCACAACCGCATCATGCTGGAGATCTTTCGGGGCTGCACCCGGGGCTGCCGCTTCTGCCAGGCGGGGATGATCTACCGGCCCGTGCGCGAGCGGAGCCGCCAGCGGCTGATGGCGCTGGCGGAGAAGCTTGTGGCCAGCACCGGCTACGACGAGATTTCGCTGATGAGCCTATCCAGCGGAGACTACTCCTGCCTGCCCGAGCTGGCCCACGATATGGTGGAGCGCTTCGCCCGGAAGCGGGTGAAGATTTCGCTGCCCTCCCAGCGCATCGACGCGGTGCTGACCGACACGCTGAAGGAGACCCAGAAGGTGCGCAAGACCGCGCTGACCCTCGCCCCCGAAGCGGGCACCCAGCGCCTGCGCGATGTCATTAACAAGGGCGTGACCGAGGAGGACCTGGTGCGCAGCGTGACCGACGCCTTCGAACAGGGCTGGTCGGCGGTGAAGTTCTACTTCATGATCGGCCTGCCCACCGAGACCGACGAGGACGTGCTGGGCATCGCGGAGCTGGCGCGGCTGGTGCGCAGGTGCTACTTCTCGGTGCCGAAGGAGCGGCGCGCGCCGGGGCTGCGGATCACGGTGAGCGCATCGGTGTTCGTGCCGAAGCCCTTCACGCCGTTCCAGTGGTGCGGGCAGCTGGAGAGCGGGGAGGTCATCCGCCGCCAGAAGCTGTTGCGCGACGAGCTTCGCACGGTCAAGGGCGTGGATTTCAAGTACCACGCGCCGGACGTGAGCTACATCGAGGCCGTGTTCGCCCGGGGCGACCGGCGGCTGGCGGACGTGCTGGAGCGCGCCTGGCGGCTCGGCTGCCGCTTCGACGGCTGGTCGGATCAGTTCCGCTACGACCTGTGGCTGCAGGCGTTCGCCGACTGCGGCGTTGATCCCGCGTTCTACGGCCTGCGGGAGTTTGGCCTGGACGAGGTGCTCCCCTGGGATCACCTGGACGCGGGCGTCACGAAGGAATTCCTTCGCCGCGAGTGGGACAAGGCGCAAAGGGGCGAGCGCACCCAGGACTGCCGCAAGGGCTGCGTGGGCTGCGGCATGAAGCGATACGAGGGGGCATGCGTATGAGGATGCTGGTGCGCTTCGGCAAGAGGCCGAGGCTGCGGTTCATCTCCCATCTGGATCTCCAGCGCTTCATGCAGATGGCGCTCAACCGCACGGGCCTGCCCATCGCCTACTCCCAGGGCTTCAACCCGCACCCGCTGATGAGCTTCGCTTCGGCGCTGGCGCTGGGCTGGACGAGCGACTATGAGGTGCTGGACGTGCGCCTGAGCGCGCCGATGGGAAGGCGGCGCTGCGAGGAGGCCATGAGAAGCGCGCTGCCGGAGGACCTGCCGGTGTACGGCGTCCGCCTGGTGGACGACCGCGACCCCGCCGCGATGGCGGTGGTCTGCGCGTCGGACTACCATGTGGCGCTGAGCGGCGAAGGCGCGGAGGCCGTGCTGGACGCGATTCCCGGCTTCCTGGCGGCGGAGCAGGTCTTCGCGATGAAGAAGACCAAGTCGGGGGAGAGGGAAGTGGACATTCGCCCCGGCGCGCTGTCGCTGGTTCCGAGTGGGGACGGCTTCGACGCGAGGCTTGCGCTGACGGAGAAGCTCTCCCTCAAGGCCGACCTGCTGGCGCGGGTGCTGGCGGAGCGCGCGGGCGCGGATTGCCCGGAGCTTCGCGTGCACCGCACGGCGCTGCTGGGAAGGGACGAAGCGGGCGAGCTGAAGCCGCTGATGGAGCTATGACGGGCAAGGTTCTGCTGATGGAGCGCGCGCCGGGCGAGGTCCGGCTGGCGGTGCTCGAGGATGGCAAGCTCTGCGAACTCTACAGCGAGCGCGCAGGGAGCGCGGGGCTCACCGGCAACATCTACGCCGGGCGGGTGGAGAACGTGGTCCGGGGCATGAACGCCGCGTTCGTGGACATCGGTTTGAAGCGGAACGGCTTCCTCAGCCTGGACGACGCGCCGCCGGAGCTGCGCGGCAGGCTGCGCCCGGGGCAGATGCTTCCGGTGCAGGTGGAGCGCGAGGGCGCGGGCAGCAAGGGGCCGCGGCTCAAGTGCCAGCTCTCGATCGCCGGGCGCTGCAGCGTGCTGCTGCCGGACTTCCGCTACGCCGGGGTATCGAAGAAGATCGAGGATGCGGCCGAGCGCGACCGGCTGTTCGGCATCGCCTCCCGGCTTTGCGAGGCGCACGGCTCGGGCATGATCGCCCGCACCGAGGCCGAGGGCGCGCCCCGGGCGGAGATCGAGGCCGACTACCTGCGGCTGCTGGCCGACTGGCGGCGCATCGAGGCGGAAGTGAACCATGCTTCCGCGCCGCGCCTGATCCGCGCGGACGCCGATCTGGCGCTCAAGGCGGTGCGGGACATGCTCAGCGAGGACGTGGAGCGCATCCGCACCGACGACGCCGGGCTGTACGCCGAGCTTCGCGCCCACGCGCTGGCGCTGGCGCCGGAGCTTGCGGAGCGGATCGAGCTCGTGGCGTGCGAAACCCCGCTGTTCGACCTCATGCGCGTGGATCACCAGCTGGACGAGGCGCTGTCCCGCCGCGTGAACCTGAAGAGCGGCGGCAACCTGGTGATCGACGAGACCGAGGCGCTCACGGTGATCGATGTGAACTCCGCCAAGTTCACCGGCAAGCGCGAGGCCCGGGAGACGATCCTGCGCCTCAACTGCGAGGCGGCGGAGGAGATCGCCCGGCAGCTGCGGCTGCGGGACGTGGGTGGCATCGTGATCGTGGACTTCATCGACATGGAGGACGCGGAGGATCGAGAGGCACTGCTGGCCCGCTTCCGCGAGGCGGTGGCGAGGGATTCCAACCGGGTGAACGTGCTGGGCGTGACGGCGCTGGGGCTGGTGGAGCTGACCCGCAAGCGCGAGCGGCTGTCGCTTCTGCGCCAGTGGACGCGGGATTGCTCCGCCTGCGGGGGTTCGGGCCGGGAGTGGAGCTACGAGAGCGTCGCCCACCGGGCGGCCCGGGAGCTCTGGCGCAGGCGCAGGATGGGCGATTCCAGCGCCTATCGCATCGTCGCCGGCGAGCGGGTGGCGCAGAAGCTGCGCGCGCTCGATTTGCGCGCTCTGGGCCCCGTGCGCGTGGAGGCGGGCGGGGACGGCGGCGGCTTTGAGATTTGCATCGACGAGGAAACGGAGTTGAAGATATGAGACAGCAGACTGCCGTCAGCGCGGAGGCGCTGGCGCGGCAGCGGGAGTTCATGGCGAAGGTTCGGGAGATGGCGGATCGCCCGCGCAGCTATCACATCGTCTCCATGGGCTGCCAGATGAACGCCCGGGACTCGGAGACCATCGCCGGCATGTTCGAGGAGATGGGCCTGATCCACGAGCCCGTGCGCGAGAAGGCCGATCTGATCCTCTACAACACCTGCTGCGTGCGGGAGAACGCCGAGAACAAGGCGCTGGGCAACGTGATCTGGCTGAAGGAGCTCAAGAAGGAGAAGCCGGAGCTGATGATCTGCGTGGGCGGCTGCATGACCCAGGAGCCGGGCATGGCGGCGGCGATGAAGGCGAAGTACCCCTTCATCGACCTGATCTACGGCACGCACAACCTGTACCGGCTTCCGGAGTACGTCTACCGCCACCTGGTCGAGCGCAGGCCGGTGGTGGAGATCATGGACATCGACGGCCAGGTGGTGGAGGGCCTGCCGGAGAAGCGCGCCAGCTTCCACAGCGCCTTCGTCAACATCATGTACGGCTGCGACAACTTCTGCTCCTACTGCATCGTGCCCTACGTGCGCGGCCGGGAGCGCTCCCGGGAGCCGGAGGACGTGCTAAACGAGGTGCGGCGCCTGATGGACGCCGGGACGCAGGAGGTCACGCTGCTGGGCCAGAACGTCAACTCCTACCGGGGCGGCGGCGCGGAGTTCGCGAACCTGCTGCGGAAGCTGGACAAGCTCGGCATACCGCGCATCCGCTTCATGACCTCGCACCCGAAGGATCTCTCCGACGAGCTGATCGCCTGCTACGGGGAGCTTACGCACCTGATGCCGAACCTTCACCTTCCGGTGCAGGCAGGCAACGACGAGATATTGCACCAGATGAACCGCCGCTACACCCGGGAGCGCTACCTGGACCTGGTGCGCAGGCTGCGGGAAGTTCGGCCGGATATCGGGCTGACCAGCGACATCATCGTGGGCTTCCCCGGCGAGACCGAGGCGCAGTTCGAGGACACCATGTCGCTGGTGCGCGAGGTGCGCTTCGACGCGGCCTACACCTTCGTCTACTCGCCTCGAACGGGCACCCGCGCGGCTTCGATGCCCGACCCGGTGCGCGCCGAGGAGAAGAGCGCGTGGA
>CANQGC010000160.1 GCA_947600345.1 uncultured Clostridia bacterium | reverse complement strand
CCCTACATCGTGGCCCGGGGCCGCAAGGGTGGCAGCAACGTGGCCGCGGCGATCGTGAATTCGATCCTCTACCAGATGGTGGAAAGGGAGGAATAGAGATGGTGCACTTTGTGGGCGCGGGCTGCGGCGCGCCGGACCTGATCACCGTGCGCGGCGCGCGGCTGCTGGGCGAGGCGGACGTGATCATCTACGCGGGCTCGCTGGTGAACCCGGAGCTGCTCAAGTACGCCAAGCCCGGCTGCGAGATCCACGACAGCGCGAGGCTGACGCTGGAGCAGGTGCTGGAGGTCATCGAGGCGGCGGAGGCGCAGGGGCTCACTACCGTGCGGCTGCACACCGGCGACTCCAGCATCTACGGCGCGGTGCGGGAGCAGTTCGACGCGCTGGAGGCCCGGGGAATCGCCTACGACGTCTGCCCGGGCGTCAGCGCCTTCTGCGGCGCGGCGGCCAGCCTGCGGGCGGAGTACACGCTGCCGGAGGTGAGCCAGACCGTCATCATCAGCCGCATGGAGGGCCGCACGCCCGTGCCCGAGCGCGAGCGCATCCGCGCGCTGGCCAGTCACGGCAGCACGATGGTGCTCTACCTCAGCGCGGGCCTGCTGGAGGGACTGCAGGCCGAGCTCATCGCCGGGGGCTACGCGCCGGACGCGCCCGCCGCCATCGTCTACAAGGCGAGCTGGCCGGACGAGGAGGTTTTGCGCTGCACGGTTGGAACGCTCGCGGAGACGGCCCGGGAGAGCGGCATCTCCAACCTGGCGCTGATCCTGGTGGGCGGATTCCTGGGGGCGGGCTACGCGCGCTCGAAGCTCTACGATCCCGGCTTTGCCACCGAGTTCCGGGAGGCGCGGAAGTGAAGCGCGCGGCGATACTCAGCTTCAGCGAGCGCGGGGAGGCGCTTGCGAAAAAGCTGGCGGCCGGGCTGCGCGCGGATTGGGACGTGGGGCTGTATGCGCCCCGGGGAAACCTGGCTGCGGTGGCGGCGGAGCTCTTCCCGGCGTCGGATGCGCTGATCTTCGTGGGCGCCTGCGGCATCGCGGTGCGCGCGGTGGGGCCGCTGCTGCGGAGCAAGCTGAGCGACCCCGCGGTGGTGGTCGTGGACGAGCTCGGGCGGCACGCCATATCGCTGCTCTCCGGCCACATCGGCGGCGCGAACGCCCTGGCGCTGCGCGTGGCGGGCATCACCGGGGGCTCGGCGGTCATCACCACGGCCACGGACGTGAACGGCCGCTTCGCTGTGGACGAGTGGGCCGCCCGCAACGGACTGCGCATTCGCGATATGAAGCTGGCGAAGCGCTTCTCGGCGGAGATACTCAAGCGCGACCTGCCGCTGATGTCGGAGTTCCCCATCGAGGGCGCGCTGCCCGCCGGGGTATTTTGCCCGGAGCAGGGCGAGCTCGGGGCGGCGATCAGCTGCCGGGACGTGCGGCCCTTCGGGGCGACGCTGCTGCTGATTCCACGGGTGCTGCACCTGGGCATCGGCTGCAGGCGCGGCACGCCCGCCCGGAGGATCGACGCGGCGGTGCGCGCGGCGCTGGGCTCGGCGGGCCTGTCCCCCGAGGCCGTGGCGGGCGCGGCCAGCATCGATGTGAAGCGGGACGAGGCCGGGCTGCGGGAGTTCTGCGCGGAGATGGAGATCCCCGTGGCGTTCTACAGCGCGGAGGAGCTGCGCGCCGTGCCGGGGGAGTTCGCCGCGTCGAAGTTCGTGGAGGACACCGTGGGCGTGGACAACGTCTGCGAGCGTGCGGCGCTGCTCTCGGCGGGGGCGAACGCGCGGCTGCTGGTTCCCAAGCGCGCCGCCGAGGGCGTGACCGTGGCGGTCGCATGTGAGGATTGGAGGGTTTCTTTTGCGTAAGCTTTATGTGGTGGGCATCGGCCCGGGCGACCCGGAGGGGATGACGCTCCGGGCCCGGCGGGTGTTGGAGCAGGCGGAGGTCATCGCGGGCTACGGAACCTACGCCGAGCTGGTGAAGCCGCTGTTCCCGGACAAGGAGTACCTGGTCACGCCCATGCGCCGGGAGGCCGAGCGCTGCCGCCTGGCCATCGACGCCGCGTGCGCGGGCAAAACCGTGGCGATGATCTCCAGCGGCGACGCCGGCGTCTACGGCATGGCCTGCCTGGCGCTGGAGCTGGCGCGAGGGAAGGGCGTCGAGGTGGAGGTCGTGCCCGGCGTCACCGCGGCGCTCAGCGGCGGCGCGCTGCTGGGCGCGCCCCTCAGCCACGACTTCGCCGTCATCAGCCTGTCCGACCTGCTCACGCCCTGGGAGCTGATCGAGCGCCGCCTGGAGCTCGCCGCCCGGGCGGAGCTCTGCGTCGCCCTCTACAACCCCGCCAGCCACCGCCGCGCGGACTACCTGCGCCGGGCCTGCGAGATCCTGCTGCGTCAGCTTCCGCCGGAGACCATCTGCGGCGTGGCGCGCTGCGTTGGCCGGGAGGGCGAGGGGATGCGGGTGATGACGCTTGCCGAGCTGGCCGACTACCCGGCGGACATGTTCACCACCGCCTTCGTGGGCAACCGCCAGACCCGGGAGATCGACGGCCGCATGGTCACGCCGAGGGGGTACCGGGATGTATAGGCTGTGCGTGTTCGCGGGCACCAGCGAGGGAAGGAAGCTCGTCGAGGCCCTCGCCGGGCGGGGGCTGGAGATCGAAGCCTGCGTCGCCACGGAGTACGGCTCGGCGCTGCTGGGCGAGCTGCCCGGCGTGCGCGTGCGCGCCGGGCGGATGGACGCGGCGGAGATGGCCGGATTCCTCGCCCGGGCGCGCTTCGACCTGGTCGTGGACGCCACCCACCCCTACGCGGCGGAGGCCACGCGGAACATCTTCGCCGCCTGCGCGGAGGCGAAGCTTCCCTGCCTGCGGCTGTCGCGGGAGAGCGGCGCGGGGGAGGGCGACGGAAGCTTCTTCCCGGACGCCGCCGCCTGCGCGGCGTTCCTGGCGGATGCCGAGGGCAGCGTGCTGCTCACCACCGGCAGCAAGGAGCTGGCCGCCTTCTGCGCAAACCCGGAGCTCCGGGCGCGCATCTACGCCCGCGTGCTGCCGATGGAGGCCTCGCTGCGCGCCTGCGCGGACTGCGGCGTGCAGCCGGACCACATACTCGCCATGCAGGGGCCCTTCGACGAGGAGATGAACCTGGCCATGCTGCGCTTCGCCCGCGCTCGCTGGCTGGTGACCAAGGACACCGGCGACGCCGGCGGCTACGCCGCCAAGCTGCGCGCGGCGGAGCGCGCCGGGGTCAGCGTCGCCGTCATCGGCCGCCCGGAGCAGCGGGAGGGGCTGCCGCTTCCGGAGATGCTGAAGGAGATCGAGCGCCGCTTCGCGCTGCCGCCGGTGAAGAAGCGCGTGACGCTGGCGGGCGTCGGCATGGGCGACGCGGACACGCAGACCATCGGCCTGCGCCGGGCGGTGGCCGAAGCCGAGTGCCTGATCGGCGCGAAGCGCATGCTCGAGGCCGTAGATTGCGCGGGCAAGCAGACCTTTGCCGCCACTGCGCCGGCTGAGATCGCGCGCATCGTGCGGGAGAGCCCGGAGCGAAGCTTCGCCGTGCTGCTCTCCGGCGACACGGGCTTCTACTCCGGCGCGAAGAAGCTGATCGCCGAGCTGAAGGACGCGGAGCTTCGCGTGCTGCCCGGCATCGGCAGCCTGCAATACCTCTGCGCCAAGCTGCAAAGGCCCTGGGAGGACGTGCGCCCGGTCAGCCTCCACGGCAGAAACTGCGACCTCGCCCGCGAGCTCGAGGCGCACCCCGCCGTGTTCGCGCTGCTGGGCGGCGCGGGCGGCGCGAAGCGGGCGCTCATGCAACTGGCGGAGGCGGGCCTGGGAGCCTGCCCCGCCCACGTGGGCGAGCGGCTGGGCTACCCGGACGAGCGCATATCCTCCGGCAGCGTCGCGGAGCTCATGGAGCGGGGCTTCGACCCGCTGAGCGTGCTGCTGGCGGAGAACCCGGACCGGCGGGGCGAACCCCTCAGCTTCGGCCTCCCCGACGAGGCCTTCGAGCGCGCAGACGTACCGATGACCAAGTCCGAGATCCGCGCGGTGGCGCTGTCGAAGCTCCAACTGACCCGCGACGCCGTGGCCTACGACGTGGGCACCGGCAGCGGCTCGGTGGCCGTGGAGATGGCACGCCTCGCCCGGAACGGTAAAGTCTACGCCATCGAGCGCAAGCCCGAGGCGCTGGCGCTGGCGAGGCGCAACGCGGAGAGGTTCCGCCTGACCAACGTGGAACTCACCCCCGGCACCGCCCCGGAGGCGCTGGAAAACCTCCCCGCGCCGACCCACGCCTTCATCGGCGGCAGCGGCGGCAAGCTGCGCGAGATCGTCGACCGCATACTGGCCAAGAACCCTGCGGCGCGCATCGTAATCAACGCCGTGACATTGGAGACCGTGGCGGAGCTCACGGCGCTCTCCAGGGAATTTGAAACCTGCGACATCGCCCAAATCGCCGTCAACAAGCCCCGCAGGGTGGGAAGCTGTTCGCTGATGACGGCCCAGAACCCGGTGTACATATTCACATTGCAAAATCGGAAGGGGGAGGAACCATGCTGACGTTCGTCGGCGTCGGCCCGGGCGACCCGGAGCTGCTGACGCTGAAGGCAGTGCGCCTGATCTGCGATGCCAACGCCATCGCATTGCCGAATCGCGGCACAGCGCTGCGCATCGTGCGGAAGCTGGTCGCGAATAAGCCGCTGCTGGAGCTGAACCTCCCCATGAAGGGAAGGCGCGAGGACTGGGAGGCCGCCCACGACCGCGCCGCCGGGCAGCTGCTGGAGTGGCTCGACCGCTACGACACGGTGGCGTTTCCGGTGCTGGGCGATCCGGGCGTCTACGCCACGAGTAGCTACCTCTGCCGCCGCATCCGCCCGGCGCACCCCTGCGAGATCGTGCCGGGCGTGCCAGCGATGTGCGCCGCGGCGGCGGCGCTGGGCGTTCCGCTGTGCGAGCAGGGGGAGATGCTGACGGTGCTGGACCGGCTGGACGGCGCGTTGCCCGAGGGCAACGCGGTGGTGATGAAGGCGAGTAGATGTTTGGACGAGCTGCGCCAGGCGGCGAGGGGACGGGAGATCTATATCGCCCAGAATCTGGGCATGGAGGGCCAGTGGCTGGGCAAGATCGAGGACGCCCCCGAGGGCAGCGGCTACTTCACCACAGCGATTGTCAAGAGGTAGGGGAGTCGGCACCCCACCCCGTAGCCCCAGAAGGGAGAATCCAAGGAACCTCAGGTTCCTTGGCAGGAATTCTTAAGGGACAGCGTCCCTTAAGCAGGTCCGGGCAGCGCCCGGCGGGTCTGGGCGGAGCCCAGCGGGTCCGGGCAGCGCCCGGCATAACCCCACCCCCGCGGCCCGCGGTATCCAATCATACCCCGGCAATGCGAACAACCGCCCCATCGCCCCCATACCGCGGGCCGCACGAAGCGCCTTTTGAAAGGGGAAGCCATACAGCTTCCCCTTTCAAAACAGCAACGGAACGTTCCGCCTAACCCCGCCGTCACCCCCAAAAACCAAAGCCTCGCCGGAAACCAATCTCCCCGGCGCCCCCTCATCCCATCCGATTCCGATCCCCCCACTCGCACATCTGATCCAAAATCGGCATCAGCGACTCCCCCCGCTCCGTCAGGCTGTACTCCACCTTCGGCGGAATCTGCGGGTACTCCTTCCGATGAATGAGCCCGTCCGCCTCCAGCTGCTTCAGCGTGGCGCTGAGCGTCTTGTAGCTGATTGAGCCGATGTAGCGGTGCAGCTCGTTGAAGCGGACGACCCTGAACTCCATCAGCGCGTAGAGTATGAACATCCGATACTTGCCCTGGATCAGAGACATGGTGTAGTTGAAGCCCGTGTCCTCCAGCCTGCTGTTCTCGATGCAATCCCTCGCCATAGTACTTTCCTCCAAGACAGTATCTTTCCCGAATGTGCGTACTTGAATCTTTTCCCCGCACTGGCTATAATTCTAGTGCAAAGCGGCTGAAAAGTCAATTCAGAAAGGAAGAATGAAACCATGATGAAGGATTTCGGCGTGCAGCCCTACCTGTTTCCGATGCCCACCTACATGATCGGCACCTACAACGAGGACGATTCCGTCGACGTAATGATGATGGCCTGGGGCGGCATCTGCGCCGAGGACATGGTGGCGCTCAACCTGGAGGCCGACCACAAGACCGTGGCGAACCTGCGGGCGCGCGGCGCGTTCACGCTCTCCGTGCCCGGCGCGGACACGATGGCCGAGTCGGACTTCTTCGGCATCGCCAGCGCCAACAAGGTGGCGGACAAGTTCGCGCGCAGTGGCCTGCACGCGACCAAGAGCAGCCGCGTGGACGCGCCCATCGTCGAGGAATACCCGCTGACGCTGGAGTGCACCGTGGAGCGCATGGAGGACGAGCCCTACGGCCTGCGCGTGCTGGGCAGGATCGTCAACGTCCTGGCGGACGAGAAGGTGCTCGACGAGAAAGGGAAGATCGACGCCGGAAAGCTCAACGCCTTCCTCTTCGACCAGATGCGCAATGGGTATTATGCCGTTGGCGAACGCATCGGCCAGGCCTGGAACAGCGGGAAGGATATTTGATATGATGCGCCTGGCCCGGCGCGGGGGCGGAATCCCCACTGGGGATTCCGGTTCATCGGCGATGCCTGTGGCATCGCCGATGCTCTGGGTTCCGCCTCACGGCGGCAAGGGTGCCCTGCCGGGCACATGGACGCCTCACGGCGTGGGTTGGGGAATCCCCACTGGGGATTCCCTTCAGCG
>CANQGC010000159.1 GCA_947600345.1 uncultured Clostridia bacterium | reverse complement strand
CGGTGATGCCGTCGTCGTTGAGCTGCTTGATGATCTTGAAGCAGGTGTTGACCATGATGGGCATCAGGCCCATGGAGACCTCGTCGATCAGCAGCATCCGGGGATCCAGCGTCAGCGCCCGGCCGATGGCCAGCATTTGCTGCTCGCCGCCGGACATGGTGCGGGCCAGCTGGTTTTTGCGCTCGCCCAGGCGGGGGAACATGTCGTACACCCGCTCGATGTTGGACTTTAGCCGGTTCTTGTCCCCGAGCTTGTAGGCGCCCATGCGCAGGTTCTCCTCCACGCTGAGCCTGCCGAACACGCGCCTTCCCTCCGGCACGTAGCCGATGCCCAGCTCGGCGCGCCTGTGGGCGGGGAGCTTGGTGATGTCCTGCCCCTCGTAGAGTATGGCGCCGCTGCGCACGGGCACGAGGCCCATGACCGCCTTGATCAGCGTGCTCTTGCCCGCGCCGTTCGGCCCGATGACGGACACCAGCTCGCCCTTCTCCACGTTCAGCGAGATGCCGTGCAGCACCTCCATCATGCCGTAGGAGACCATCAAATCCTTGATTTCGAGCATCAGTCGTCATCCTCCTCTCCCAGGTAGGCCTCGATGACCTGCGGGTCGTTCTGGACCTCGGAGGGCGTGCCCTCGGCGATCTTCTTGCCGTAGCTGAGCACCATGATCCGGTCGCAGACCTTCATCGTGATGGGCAGGTTGTGCTCGATGAGCACGATGCTCTTCTTCTGCGCTTTCAGCTTGAGCACGAGCTCGGTGATCTCGTTGATGGCGAAGTTGGACAGGCCCGCGCAAGGCTCGTCCAGCATGATCAGCTTCGGCTCCGTCACCAGCACGCGGGCGATCTCCAGCCGCCGCAGGTAGCCCAGCGACACGTCGCAGGCGCGCTTGTTCCGCATTTCGGTCAGGCCCGTCTCAGCCAGCACCGCCTCGGCCCTCGCCACGACCTCCGGCGTGTGGCTCTTCTTGAAGTAGGAGCGCATGCCGGTGTACTCGTGCACGCCCGCGGCGGCGACCACGTTGTCCAGTATCGTCAGGTCCGCCAGCGGCTTCGAGATCTGGAAGGTGCGGGCGATGCCGCGTTTGGCCATCACGTGGGCGGGCAGGCCGGTGACCTCCTGGCCCTGGAATGTGATTTTGCCCTCGGTGGGCTTGTAGACGCCGCAGATGGCGTTGAACAGCGTGGTCTTGCCCGCGCCGTTCGGGCCGATGATGCCCAGCGTCTCGCCCTCATTGATGGTCAGGTCCAGGCCGTCGATGGCCTTGAGGCCGCCGAAGTACATCTTCAGTCCCTCGATGCGCATCAGTTCATTCATGGACGCCGACCCCCTTTCCGCGAATTCGGCGCCAGAGCTTCAGAATCGGGCTGCCCTCGCCCAGCAGGCCGCCGGGCAGGAAGCGCACCATCAGCACCAGCAGTCCGCCGTAGACCAGGTTGCGGTAGTTGTCCGCGAAGCGCAAAAGCTCCGGCAGGAAGCTGAGCAGTATGCCGCCCACGATGGGCCCGCGGATCGTGCCGATGCCGCCGATGACCACCATGGACAGGATCTGGATCGAGATCACGAAGGCGAAGTCCGACGAGGCGATGAAGCCCATGCGGTGGGCGTAGACGCCGCCCGCCAGGCCCGCGATGGCCGTGCCGATGGTGAAGGTCAGGATCTGGTAGCGGTTCACGTCGATGCCGAAGGAGCGCGCCGCCGCGGCGTCGTTGTTGATCGAAGCCAGCGCCATGCCAAACCAGGAGCGGCGCATCTTCACCGTCAGCAGGCAGACGATCACGATCAGTATCACCGTGAGCACGAAGAAGTGGGTGTTCGTCATGCGCGCGCCGAACAGCATGGGCTTGCGCACGTTGAGGCCCAGCGAGCCGCCGGTGATCTTCAAATTGTTGAACAGCGCCACCATCACAAAGTTGATGCCGATGGTGGTGATCGCCAGGAAGTCCGCCTGCAGGCGCAGCGAAATCACGCCCAGCACCGCGCCGCAGACGCCGGCCATCACCAGCGCCGCCAGCAGGCAGAGCCAGAAGTTCACGCCCATGCCGTTCAGGATCGCGGCGGTGTAGGCGCCGATGCCGAAGAACGCGGCGTGGCCCATCATGGCCTGACCGGCGTAGCCGGTGATGATGTTCAGCGACAGGGCCAGCAGGATGAAGATGGCCGCGGTCGCGCCGATGGAAAAGAAATATGCGCTCATGCCGTCCCCTCCTTAAACCTTATTCTTCTGCCCGAGCAGGCCCGAGGGCTTGATCAGCAGCACGATGATGAGCACCACGAAGGCGATGGCGTCCTTCGGGATCGGAATCTTCGTGTAGACCGAGAGCAGCGTCTCCGCCAGGCCGATCAGCAGGCCCGCGATGACCGTGCCCAGCGGGTTGCCCAGTCCGCCCAGCACGATGATGGCCAGCATCTTATAGGAGGGAACCTCGCCCAGCGCCGGGGTGATGGAGTTGTAGAGTATGCCCACCATGATGCCCGCCGCCGCCGCGAAGCCGTAGCCCAGGATATAGGACAGCGCCATCGCGGAGTTGGTGTTCACGCCGCAGGCCCGGGAGATCTCGGCGTCCTCCGCCGAGGCGCGCCAGGCCAGGCCCATCCGCGTCCTGTTCAGTATGAACCACAGAATCAGCAGAAGCACCGCCGTCAGCGCGAAGATCAGCACCCAGGAGGGCAGTATCGTCACGCCGCCCAGGTGGAAGGCGTCCACCGGGAACTTGAAGTTGTAGGCCTTGGTGCCCGCGCCGCAGATCAGGCGCACGGCGTCGCTGCTCATCGTGAACAGGCCCACCGCCGCCACCAGCGGTATGATGGACAGCGTCCTGGGCTTGGCCAGTATGGGGCTGTAGATCAGCCGCTGCAGCACCACGCCCAGCAGCCCCACCGCCGCCATCGACAGCAGGAACGCCAGCGCGATGTTGCCCGTGGCGTAGAAGATGTACCAGCCCAGATAGGCGCCGATCAGGTAGGCCCCGGCGTTGGCGATGTCCAGTATGCCCAGGATGCCGTAGATCAGCGTGGCGCCCATGGCCGTCAGCGCGTAGAGGCTGCCGATCACGAGGCCGTTGATGAATTGTTGCAGAAACATTGCTGCACCCCTTCCCGCTTTCGCGTCGCCAGTGCCGGAGGAACGGTTCGAGTCTCCGGCGGCCGGTGCGTCTCTTAAGGTACCCCCGCACCTTTGTGCGGTGTTGCCTCTAAAAATGCGCGGAGACGCCGGAAGGGACGTCTCCGCGAAATCGCAGCTCTACCTTATTCCGCGTAGGAATCCGGGTTGATGATGGCGGCGTCGGTGATCTCGCTGTAGTGGCGGAACGCGCCGTCCTGCACCTGCTGAATCTGAACGGGCTTCACCGCGGAGCCGTTGCTGGTGTAGCTGAGCAGCGTGCCGGTGACGGTGTCGAAGTCCTTCATGTTCTGGATGTACTCGGCCATGGCCTCGGCATCGGTGCCCACGGCCTCGATGGCGGCGAAGACCACCTGGAAGGCATCGTACACGGACGCGCCGACCATGTCGGGCTCCATGTTGTAGGTGCTGCGGTAGTTCTCGATGTAGGCCTGCGTGCCTTCGTTGGCGTCGTCGCGGTTCATGTTCGTGGTGATGTAGAGGCCGTTGGCGTACTCACCGGCGGTCTCCAGCAGCTGCCAGGAGTCTGCGCCCTCGGTGCCGAGGATCGGGCAGCCCAGCTCCTGCAGCGCCACCTGGCGGCAGACCTCGGAGGCCTGGGCGTAGTAGTTGACCGAGTAGATCAGATCCACGTCCTCGCCCTTGATCTTGGAGATCACGGAGGTCATGTCGTTGTCGGAGATGGCGATGTAATCCTCGGAGACGATCTCAGCGCCCAGCTCCGCGGCCTTGGCCTTGAAGTAGGTGGCCTGCTCGGTGCCGAAGTCCAGATCCACCGCCACGATGGCGATGCGCTTCGCGCCCAGGCCGTTGACGGCGAACTCCGCGGCCGCGGTGCCCTGCACGGCGCCCGGGAAGGACTGGGAGAAGATCAGGTTGCCGGCGTTGACGACGTCCGGATGCACCGCGTAGGCGGAGACCATCAGCTTGCCGTAGTCCTGGAAGATGGGCGCGGCCACGCGGGTCGGGCTGGAATAGGAGCCGGAGACGACCGCCACGACGTTGTCCGCGGTGGACAGCTTCTCGGCGATGTTGGCAGCCTCGGTGGTGTCCAGGCCGTCGTCATAGGAGACGAGTTCGACCTGCGCGCCATTGATGCCGCCGTTTTCGTTGATCAGCTTCACGGCCAGCTCGGCGGACTGCTGGGCGCTCTGGCCGTCGGCAGCCGCGGAGGCGGCGGACACGGGGGCAAAGAAGCCGATGCGGATGGGATCGGCGGCCTCGGCCATGCCCGCGGTGGCGAGCGCGAATACCATGGTCAGCGCCACGAGCATTGCAAGAATCTTCTTCATAGTAATTTCCTCCTGTCTTTTTTGCATCGCCCACCGGATGCGGTGAGGTCGAATAACCTAATTATATTCGATATATGCAAAAAAATCAAGCCAGGTTTGCAATAACTGTTTGTTAAGGTTTCAAATTGCGATGTGTTTTTGCGGTTTGACCCGCAGAATATGCAACTATTCCGCTTCCAATCATTCAGTTCGGTGGAATGCTCTTGCTCATTTTTCAAAAAATCTTTCACCGCTCGAGCTCACCCTTGTGCAGAAGCCCATGGTTCATGTACGCGCACACCAGCTACTGGCCCACCGCGCGGATCGGCAGCGCCGCCACCGACGAGTCCACGCCGCCGGACAGCGCCAGCAGCACCTTCCTGCCTCCCACCCGTTCGCGCAGCGCCGCCACCTGCTCGTCAATGAATGCCTGCGCCAGCTCCGGGGTTGTGATGCGGATCATGTTCTCGGGTCGCCGTTCGTTGGCCGCGGGGATACCTCCTGTCTTGTGATGGGGGAAATACAGGCCGCACTGCGACTCACTTCAGCACGTGTTAAGTTCATAGCCATTATATCATATACGCCCCTGATATTTCAAACATTGGCGAGTTTTTCCCTAATTATAGGCGAGAGGGAGCCTTTTCTGAATGTGCCTTGCGCGAACAAATGTCCGCTACTGCTTGTGCTTTCGAAATATATCTGTTATGCTACAAGAAGAAGTTTATCATTGAACTGGACAGGACAAGGGAATAGGGGATGCAAAGTGGGGGGATACAAGCAGCTAGCGAACAATTTCTACAGCATGGATCTGTACTACGGCAAAACAAGCCTTAAGTCGGGAAGGGATATTGTTTTCTATTTCATCGTTCAGCACCCGTGCAGTGAGGAGTTTCTTCAAAAACAGGTCCTGCAACTCTTTATGAGCCAGTGTCAATTCTTTCATTTTTACGGGAGATACAGCGGACAATGGTGCGACAGTTTTCAAAGGATGGAAGCGTTGCTGAACTTTCAGGATGAAGGCAAACGAAAGGCGTATGAGAACCACCAGGAAGACATGTCAAGCTTCGTAAGCGAACTTTCGATGACCCTGTCAACGCGGGCATTTGTTCCCTTCGATGTGTTTCTGGTGTACGACGACGAGGAGACGTACAAAGCGGTATTGAATGCGTTGAAGAAAAGGTGAAACGATTTAAAAATGCGAAAGCGAGCGAACTGATTTACAAATCAGGCGCTCGCTTATTTGAAGCTGCCCAGCCCCTCACGGACTCAGCTCACTCCCACTCGATGCTCGCCGGGGGTTTGGTAGTTACGTCGAGCACGACGCGGTTGACGTGGGGGACTTCGTTGACGATGCGGGCGGAGATGGCGCGGACCACGTCGTAGGGGATGCGGGCCCAGTCGGCGGTCATGAAGTCGTCGGTGGTGACGGCGCGCAGGGCGACGGTGTAGTCGTAGGTGCGCTCGTCGCCCATCACGCCCACCGAGTGCACGCCGGTGAGCACGGTGAAGTATTGATGGATTTCCTTGTCCAGGCCGGCGTTCTTGATCTCCTCGCGGAGGATGGCGTCGCTCTCGCGGACGATGTTCACCTTCTCAGGCGTCAGATCGCCGATCACGCGGATGGCCAGGCCCGGGCCGGGGAAGGGCTGGCGCCAGACCAGGTCGTGGGGGAGGCCAAGCGCCTCGCCCAGCGCGCGCACCTCGTCCTTGAACAGCATCCGCAGCGGCTCGATCAGCTCGGTGAAGCCCAGCTCCTTGGGAAGCCCGCCCACGTTGTGGTGGCTCTTGATGACCGCCGCGCCGGTGGCCTGGCCGCTCTCGATCACGTCCGGGTAGATCGTGCCCTGGGCGAAGTAGTCCAACTTGCCCAATTTGAGCGCCTCTTCTTTGAACACCTTGATGAAGTCCGCGCCGATGATCTTGCGCTTGCGCTCCGGGTCGGTCACGCCCGCCAGGTCGGAATAGAACAGCTCGCTGGCATCCGCGCGGACGAGGCGCACCGGGAAGGTGTGGGTGAACACGTCCACCACCTGCTCGCTCTCGCCCTTGCGCATGAAGCCGTGATCCACGTATACGCAGGTCAGCCGGTCGCCGATGGCGCGGTAGATCAGCGCCGCCGCCACGGAGGAATCCACGCCGCCGGACAGCGCCAGCAGCACCGTGCCGGATTCGCCCACCGCCTCGCGGATGTTGGCGATGGCGGTTTGCGCGTAGGCGGCCATCGTCCAGTCGCCCGCGCAGCCGCAGAGGTTCAGGAAGTTCTGGATGACGATGCGCCCCTCCTCCGAGTGGGTGACTTCCGGATGAAATTGCACGCCGTAGACGCGCTTCTCGTCGTTCGCCATGGCCGCGACGGGGCAGGTTTCGCTGTGGGCGATGGGATGGAAGCCCGGCGGGCACTGGGCCACCTGGTAGGTG
>CANQGC010000158.1 GCA_947600345.1 uncultured Clostridia bacterium | reverse complement strand
CCTGCGCTGGTCGGGGATGTGCTTGGCGAATCGCGAGCTCGAAGAGTGAACGCAGAGAAGGGGGTTCTGTCATGAATATGCAAATTGTCTTTTTCGTCGTCATCGTCGTGCTGGTCATCGTGCTGCTCTCGGTGTTCTTCAGCTTCTTTCCCATCGGGCTGTGGATCTCCGCCGCGGCGTCGGGCGTGCACATCTCGATCTTCTCGATGGTGGGCATGCGCTTCCGGCGCATCGACCCGCGCAAGGTGGTGCTGCCGATGATCAAGGCCACGAAGGCGGGCCTGAGCGTCAACATGAACGAGCTGGAGGCGCACCTGCTGGCGGGCGGCAGCGTGGACCGGGTGGTGGACGCGCTGATCGCCGCCCAGAGCGCGCAGATTCCGCTGGAGTTCGAGCAGAGCCGCGCCATCGACCTGGCCGGGCGCGACGTGCTGGAGGCCGTGAAGATGTCGGTCAACCCGAAGGTGATCGAGACGCCGGTGGTGGCCGCCATCGCCAAGAACGGCATCGAGCTGCGGGCGAAGGCCCGGGTGACCGTGCGCGCGAACATTGACCGGCTGGTGGGCGGCGCGGGCGAGGAGACGATCATCGCTCGCGTGGGCGAGGGCATCGTCACGACCATCGGCTCGTCCCAGACCCACAGCGAGGTATTGGAGAATCCGGACCTGATCAGCCACACGGTGCTGGGCAAGGGCCTGGACGCGGGCACGGCGTTCGAGATCCTTTCTATCGACATCGCGGACGTGGACGTGGGCCGCAACGTGGGCGCGCAGCTGCAGATGGATCAGGCCGAGGCCGACCGGCGCATCGCCCAGGCCAAGGCCGAGGAGCGCCGCGCGATGGCCGTGGCTCAGGAGCAGGAGATGCTCGCCGCCGTGCAGGAGATGCGCGCGAAGGTGGTTGAGGCCGAGGCGGAGGTGCCCAAGGCGATGGCCGAGGCGCTGCGCAGCGGCAAGCTGGGCGTGATGGACTACTATCAGTTGCAGAACGTCGCCTCCGACACCCGCATGCGCGAGGCCATCGCGGGCGAGGGCAAGGCCGAGGGCGCGAAGAAGTAAGCGCCGCGTGAAATAGAAAGAACCAAATAGAAGGAATCGAGCGGAGGGGAGGCGATTCGCGTGGATGCGCTGATCGCGATGTTTATCATCATCGGCATCGTCAACGCCCTGGGCTCCTCCAGGAGGAAGAAGGAGCAGCAGGCGCGCGAGGCGCGCAAGCGCGCCTTCCAGCAGGCGGAGCAGGCCCGGCAGGCGCAGACTCCGGCCCAGCGCGCGCAGGCACGGCAGGCGAAGCGCACCGCCGTCGAGGCCCACCGCGCCCATACGCCGGAGGAACTGCAGGCCCACCTGGCGGCGATGGAGGCGGCCCGGGAGCTTACCCCGTCCCGGACGGGGGCTTCCGGCGGCGCCACGCCCCTGGAATCCGCCGCCCGCCCGGACGCGCCGAGGCCCGCGGAGCCGCTGGTCACTCTCCCGAATCGCGGCGAAGCGCCCGCCCGCGCTTCCCGCGGCGAGGGCAACGTATCCACCCAGGGCGAGAGCGAGGCCGAGCACGCGGAGCACCTGCGCCGCGCCGCCGCCGAGGAGGAGGCCAACCGCCTCGCCCGCGAAACCCTGCGCGACCTGCGCGAAGCCAGGCAGGACAAGCTCCGCGCCGCCGTCGTCATGAGCGAAGTGCTGGGCAAGCCCGTATCGCTGCGGCCAAGAGTGGGGCTGCACCGGTAGAGCGAAACATCAAAGCATCAATTCAAATCGCAACGCAGGACTCGGCCCGAAATCCACGGGCGAGGGCCCTGCGTCGCTCTGTGTTTGAAGCTTCGCTTTGATGGGGGATGTGCCGCCTCACTTGCCCCTGCCGCCGGTGAGGAGGGCGAAGGCGCGCGGGGTCAGCCGGCGCATCGCCATGCACAGGCCCGCGCCCAGGAACACGAACAGCGGCGGCAGGGCAAAGAACAGCGCCATGTGCGCCCAGCCGGCGTCGGTGAAGCGCAGCGCGAACTGGTAGGTCATGTGCTGCAGCGGCTCGTGCACCGCGTAGATGATGAACGTGCAGGGCGAGAGCGCCGCGAGCAGCCGCCCCTCCCGCACGCGCGGGCTCAGTGCGTCGTAAAGAATAAACACCGAAAGGAAGCCTGCCGCCGTGGCGATCTTGTAGCTCACCAGCAGCAGCCGGGGCGGGATGCCGGTCGAATTCCCGCTCGCCGCCAGCAGCGTGTGCGCCGCGCTCGCGCAGACCCAGAGGATGGGAATCGCGACCGTCCACGCCGAGCGCTCGATCGGGCGCGCCTTCCCTGGAAAGTCGACGCCGTTCACCGCCAGGTGCGCGCCCAGCGTGAAGAACAGGAAGCCGTCGCAGTTGGGCAGGTACGGTATCGAAACCTCCAGCGCCCAGGGGATCGCCGCCAGCAGCACCGGCAGCGCCCTGAGTTTCTTCACCAGCAGGTAGATGATCGGCGAAAGCAGCGCCAGCTTGAACAGATCCGCGATGTACCAGAACTGGAACGGCAGCGGCGCGGTGAAGAAGGCTGCGACGCCGCCCTCCCGCAGCAGCGCCAGCTTCTCCTCGAGCACCGGGAACGAAAACCCACTGAAGCGCTGCACCAGCGCGCCCACGGCGCTCCAGCCCAGCACCCACAGGCAGTAGGGAATCGCCAGCGTTACGAGGCGCTTGCGAATCTTCGCCGCGTAGCCGCGCCACTGAAAGCGCCGGAAGCTCGCGAAGAACAGATAGCCGGAGATGAAGAAGTAGAGCGGGTTGGCAAAGCGCGTCAGCGCGTTGCAGAAGAAGAACTGAACCATCGGGCCGGCCCGCAGGCCCTCGTGGATCATCGTCGTCGGCTGGAGGTAGGCGTCGCGGTAGTTGTAGGCGTGGATGATCACCACGCAGACGATCGTGAAGAAGGAGAGCCGCTGAATCTTCTCGCTCAGATACGCGTTCACGGCCTCCCGCGTGCCGCCCGCCTCCCGCTCCGAAGCGCCCATGCCGCCACTTCCTCCAACATTTTAGATGGCTTCAGTTTAGCACAGCCCACCGCCGGAAGCAATCCGATTCCCCGGATATCATCGAAACTTTCCGGAAGCGGAATCCTTCGTTAAACAATGGAAACGAAAGGTAAAGCACCCGCCGCGGGCTAATCTCGCTTCGATCTGGGATAGGCCGCCTTCTCGTCGGTCAGCCCGGCGAGGTAATCCATGCTGGTATCCAGCGCCAGCGCGATGCGCTTGCACTGCTCGAAGGTGTAGTAGCGCCGCCCCGATTCGATCTTGGAATAGTCGCTCTGGTCGATGCCGGTCAGCATCTGCATCCTGATCTGCGTATACCCGCGCTCCCTGCGCAACTCCCGAAGCCTGGACATTTCCATCACCCATGAGAATTATGCCCGTATGACCTATTGACAATTAGGGTTAAATTGACCTATAATGAGAATTGCCACAGTAACAACGAGGCGAAAGGCGACCGACGGACGTGGAACGGGAGGGCTGAAGCGAAGGAGAGGATTCACGATGACACTGCGGTCCGCAGGTTTGCGGAAACTTGTGGGCGACCTCTTGAAAGAGTCGCGGAGCCGTTCCGATGGGGCGGCTCTTTCCTGTTGCGCGGGAAACGCGTTTGTGATAGAATCCCGATAGACGTGCCAGAATTCTGGAGGAACCGTAACTTTGCGAGGAGGCTATCCATGCTCACCAATTCCATGGCCGCTCCGGCGCTGTGCGCGGCGCTGGGCACCGGCGGCGACTTTGCGGAGATCTTCTATCAGGACAAGACCGGGCAGAGCGTATCGCTGCGCGACGGAAGGATCGAGAGCGCGCTGACCCAGCGGATTCGCGGCGCGGGCGTGCGCGTGTTTAAGGAGCTCAGCTGCGTGTACGTGTACACCAACGACGTATCGGCCGAGGGCCTGCTGCGCGCGGCGCGGCGGGCGGCGGACGCCGTGGGTTCGATTTCGCGGGAGGCCGCCGTCGAGCTGACCGGCAGCCGGGCGGCCAACATCCATCCGGTGCGGGCGCTGCCGCTGGACATCTCCGGCGCGCGCAAGGCGAAGCTGTTGAAGGACGCCTGCGCCGCCGCGAAGGGCGCTTCCGCGCGCATCGCCCACGTGCAGGCCGCGCTCTCCTGCTCCCAGGAGGAGGTGCAGATCTTCAACAGCGAGGGGCTCTCCGTGGGCGATTGCCGCGTGCGCACCCGGCTGGCGGTCTCGGCCATCGCCTCGGACGGACGGGAGAACCAGACCGGCTTCTCCGGCCCCGGGGCGCTGATGGGCTGGGAACTGTTCGAGGAGCGCGTCGATCCCGAGGCAGCCGCGCGCGAGGCGGCGCTGCGGGCGGCGACGATGCTCACGGCTAAGCCCTGCCCCGCCGGGGTGATGCCGGTGGTGATGGACGGCGGCTTCGGCGGCGTGATCTTCCACGAGGCCTGCGGGCACTCGCTGGAGGCCACCAGCGTGGCGCTGGGCAACTCCGAGTTCTGCGGAAGGCTCGGCCAGCGGATCGCCTCGCCCCGGGTGACCGCCGTGGACGACGGCACCATCCCCAACGAGTGGGGCTCGCTGAACATCGACGACGAGGGCATGCCGACGACGAAGCTTACACTCATCGAGAACGGCATCCTCAAGAACTACATGGTGGATCGCTTCAACGGCCGCCGCATGGGGATGCCCGCCACCGGCAGCTCCCGGCGGCAGGACTATACCTACGCGCCGACCTCCCGCATGCGCAACACCTACATCGCCGCGGGCAGCGACGATCCGGAGGAGATGATCGCATCGGTGGACTGCGGGCTGTTCGCCAAACAGATGGGCGGCGGATCGGTCAACCCCGCCACCGGCGAGTTCAACTTCTCCGTGGCTGAGGGCTACATGATCCGCGACGGCAGGATCGCCGAGCCCGTGCGGGGCGCCACGCTGATCGGCAGGGGCGCGGAGGTGCTGCAGAGGATCGACCGCGTGGGGCCGAGAATGTGGATGGCCCAGGGCATGTGCGGCTCGGTCAGCGGCTCGATCCCCACCAACGTGGGGCAGCCGCGCATTCGAATATCCGAAATCACCGTGGGAGGGCGCTGAATATGGCGGACATGAATCGGAGCGACTTCATCGAGCTGCTGCTCGAGCGCGCGAAGGCCGCGGGCTTCGAGGCGGCGGAGGCATACCTGAGCGAGGGAAGCTCCTTCGAGGTGAGTGTGAACAGGGGGGAGCTGATCCGCTACAGCGTGGCGGAGGAGATGAACCTGGGCTTCCGGGGCCTGTACGAGGGGCGCATGGGCTGCGCCTCGACCCAGGCGCTGGACCGGGAGGCCGTCGAGATGCTGGTGACCTCCGCCCGGGACAGCGCGCTGCTCTGCGAGAGCGAGGACGAGGAGTTCATATTCGAGGGCAGCGCGCGCTACCCGGACTTCGACGGCGCCCATCCGGAGATCGAGGCCCTGGGCGCGGCGGAGAAGATCGCGCTGGCCCGGGAGCTGGAGCAGCGGACGCTGGACTTCGATCCCCGCGTGGCATCGGTGGACGACTGCGCGCTCTACACCCTCCGCTCGGATCTGCGCATGGTCAACTCCCGGGGGCTGGACCTGCGCACCCGCCGGGACCAGATGGGCGCCTACGTGGGCGCCATCGCCCGGGACGGCGATCGAACCGGCAGCGCGAGCCGGGATTGCTTCGCGCGCGACCCGGCGGAGCTCGACATCGGCCGCCTCGCCCGGGAGGCCGCCGGGGAGGCCGTGGCCTTCCTGGACGCCGCGAGTGCGCCCTCGGGCAGCTACCCCGTGCTGCTGCGGCCCGACGCCGCCGCCCAGCTGATGGCGGCCTTCGGCTCGATCTTCTCGGCGGACGCGGCGCAGAAGGGGCTGTCGCTGCTCGCGGGCCGGGAGGGGCAGGCCGTCGCCGCGCCCTGCGTGTCCATCGCGGACGATCCGCTGCTGCCCCAGGGCCGGGGGTCGCGCCGCTTCGACGGCGAGGGCGTCGCCTCTCGGCGGACGGGCGTGGTCGAGGATGGCGAGCTGCGGACCCTGCTGCACAACCTGAAGACCGCCCGCAAGCAGGGCGTGCAGACCACCGGCAACGCCGCGCGGCGCAGCGTGGCGGGGCCGATGACGGTGGCGGCCTCAAACCTCTGCGTCGCGCCGGGCAGCCTGACCCCGGAGGAGATGCGCGCGCGGCTCGGCGGCGGCATACTCGTGACCGAGCTGATGGGCCTGCACTCCGGTGCGAACGCCGTCTCCGGCGACTTCTCGCTGGGGGCGAAGGGCTTCCTGATTGAGAACGGCGGGCTCGGCCGGGCCGTGAACCAGATCACCATCGCCGGCAACTTCCTGGAGCTGATGCGCGGCATCGAGGCCGTGGGGAACGATCCCCGCTGCGGCTCGAGCCGCTACGTGTGCCCGACGATGTGGGTGCGCGCGCTCTCGGTGGCGGGAAAGTGACGCCGCCGCTTCGCGAATTCTTCACAAGAATGTCCACATTTGCCGCCCTCCGTCCGGGCCCGGGCGATTGAAAGCGACAAAAAAGTGCGCTATAATGAACCTATCCATTTGGTTGATTATCGGTAGAATACCGCCATGAAAGGAAGGTTGTCCCTTGCCAGATTACCGCTCCTATGATCGCGACCCGCGCCGGGGCTCCGGCGAGCGGCCCACGCGAACGAATTCCGGCTACGCGGCGGGCCCCCAGCCCGGCATCAGCCGCTCCAACTCCGCCCGGCGTTCCTCGGGCGCGCGCCCGGCAGGCGCCCAGCGCTCCGCGGGCGCGAGGCCCTCTGGCGCGCGCAGCGCGTCCCGGCCCCAGGGCCAGCGGCCGTCGGGCAGCAGGCAGCCCCAGGGCCGCTGGCCCTGGG
>CANQGC010000157.1 GCA_947600345.1 uncultured Clostridia bacterium | reverse complement strand
GGTTACGCTGGGCGCTGCCCAGACCTGCCAAGGAACCTGAGGTTCCTTGGATTCTCCCTTCTGCTGCCGCGCATAAAAGACGGACTTGGACCCCGTAGATGGGGTCCAAGTCCTGCCTCGCTTCGCATTGCAGATTGGGGGTGCGGGCCCGGCCCGCTGCCTTAGCCTTCCTGGAGCTTCAGCGCGCGCATGGCGTTCAATATCGCAATCACCGATACGCCCACGTCGCCGAACACCGCCAGCCACATGTTAGCCAGGCCCAGCGCGCTCAGCGCCAATATCACAAACTTCACCGCCAGCGCGAATAGGATGTTCTGCTTCACGATGCCGATCGTGCGCTTCGATATCCGGATCGCGGATGCGATCTTCACCGGATTGTCGTCCATCAGCACCACGTCCGCGGCCTCGATGGCAGCGTCGCTGCCCAGCGCGCCCATCGCGATGCCCACGTCTGCCCGGGAGAGCACCGGCGCGTCGTTGATGCCGTCGCCCACGAAGGCCAGCGCTGAGCCCTTGGCCTTGCGCTGCAGCAGCTTCTCAAACTCCTCCACCTTCTGGTCCGGCAGCAGCTCCGCGTGCACCTCGTCCAGGCCCAGCTCCCGGCCCACGGCCTCCGCCGCGAGCCTGCGGTCGCCGCTGAGCATCACCGCCTTGCCCACGCCGCAGGCCTTCAGCGCCGATATGGCCTCCCGCGACTGGGGCTTCAGCTCGTCCGAGATCACGATGCTGCCCAGGTATCGGCCGTCCCTTGCCACGTACACCACCGTGCCGGGCTCCGCGCAGGGCACGGGCTCCGCGCCCACCTGGCGCATCAGCTTGTCGTTGCCCACGGCGACCGCCGCGCCGTCGATGGCCGCGATCACGCCCTTGCCGGAGATCTCCTCCACGTCGCGCACGCGGCTCTCGTCCGCCTCGCCGCCCCAGGCCCTGCGCAGGGAATCGGCGATGGGATGGGTGGAGTAGCTCTCCGCCAGCGCCGCCAGCTCGATCAGCTTCGCCCGGTCGCAGCCCTCGGGATGCGCGCCCGTCACCTCGAAGCTGCCCCTGGTCAGCGTGCCGGTCTTGTCGAACACCACGCAGTCCACCTGGGACAGCGCCTCCATGAAGTTGCCGCCCTTGATCAGTATGCCGGCCTTCGATGCCCCGCCGATGCCCCCGAAGAAGCTCAGCGGCACCGAGATCACCAACGCGCAGGGGCAGGAGACCACCAGGAAGATCAGCGCCCGGGACACCCACTTGCCCCAATCGCCGGTGAACAGCGAGGGAACCACCGCCAGCAGCAGCGCCGCCGCGCAGACCGCCGGGGTATAGATGCGGGCGAACTTCGTGATGAAGTTCTCGTAGCGCGCCTTGCGGGAGGAGGCGTTCTCCACCAGGTCGAGGATCTTCGCCACGGTGGATTCGCCGAATTCCTTCTCGACCCGCACCCGCAGCGCGCCGCTCAGGTTGATGCAGCCGCTGATGACGGAGTCGCCGGTCCTGGCCGTGCGGGGCACGGGCTCGCCGGTGAGGGCGACGGTGTCGATGCTGGAGCTTCCCTCGACGATCGTGCCGTCCAGCGGGATGCGCTCGCCGGGGCGGATCACGATGATCTCGCCGATGGAGACCTCCTCGGGGTCGACCTCCTCGATCTCGCCGCTGCGCTCCACGTTGGCGCTATCGGGGCGGATGTCCATCAGCTGGGTGATGGACTGGCGGGAGCGGCCCACGGCGCAGCTCTCGAACAGCTCGCCCACCTGGTAGAACAGCATCACGGCCACGGCCTCGGAGAACTCGCCCGCGCACATCGCGCCGATGGAGGCCACGGCCATCAGGAAGTTTTCGTCGAACACCTGGCCCCGGGAGATGTTCTTGATTGCCTTCCAGAGCACGCGCCAGCCCACGGCCGCGTAGGGCAGCAGGAACAGCGGCAGCCGCCACCAGCCCTTGAGGGGAACCAGGATTGCGATGACGTACAGTATCGCCGCGGCCAGGATCGAATAGAGCTGCTTGCGCTGCTTCTTGTTCATCTCGGCCACGAAGCGCGGAAGCTTCACTTCAACACGACCTCCACTTCGTCGTCCACCTTCTTGCAGGCCTTGGCCGCGAGCTTCGCGATTTCATCGAAGCGCGCGTCATCGGCCTCGAGCGTCATCTTCTGGGACAGGAAGCTGATACGCACGTCGGTCACGCCGTCAAGCTTGCGCACCGCGTCCTCCATCTTCGCGGCGCAATTGGCGCAGTCCAGATCCACCATCTTGAATACCTTCTTCATTTAGAATGCCCTCCTCGCTTGTTATGATCGTCTTCTATGGTTTCATAGCGAACCCCGTTCGCTGGATGAACTCTTCCGCGCGCCTTATTCGTTAATGTGGTCCATGCCCTGGCCGAGGATGGTCCGCACGTGGTCGTCGGCCAGCGCGTAGTAGACCGTCTTGCCCTCCCGGCGGCTGCGCACGAGCTTGGCCTGCTTGAGCAGCCGCAGCTGGTGGGAGATGGCCGACTGGGTCATGCCCAGTACCTCAGCGATGTCGCAGACGCAGACCTCCGATTCGAAGAGCACGTAGAGGATGCGGATGCGCGTGGAATCGCCGAAGATCTTGAACAGCTCCGCCAGGTCGTAGAGCTTCTCCTCCTCCGGCAGCTCCGGCTTCACCTTGCCGATCAGATCCGCGTGGGTGCAGAATTCGTCGCAGCGCTCCACGCCGTACAGGTCGAGCATCGTTCCAACCTCCATTCATATGAGCAATTGTTCATATGAATATTATATGCCTGTCCCGTGGAAATGTCAATGGATGGGGAACATTTCGATTAGAATTAACAATTGAGCGGGCAGGAGGATGAGAGGATACAGAATCGGCGGGGCTAGCTCTGCCCCGCCAGTGCCCGCTCCAGCGCCGCGTGAAGGTAGCTGACGCCCTTCTCCCGCTGTCGCGCGAGGATCGCGTCCACGCCGCTGTAGTCCACGGGCTCGTCCATGCGCTCCGCGTCCATGCAGCCCTCCAGCCCGAAGGTATCCAGCAGCGTTTCGATGCGGCTGAACATGTTGGACTCCGCCTCCCCTCCCCCGCGCCGGAACACGGTCAGGTTCCTGTGGTAGAGGATCGAAAACACGCAGGCGTGGAAGGAATTCGTAAACACGCGCTCCGCCCCCCGAAGGATATAGACGAATTCATCCGGCGTGGTATCGTAGTACTGGGGCTGATCCACGTGGCGAAGCTTCACCACGCGGAGGCCGCGCTCCCCGGCGTAGCGCTCGATCCGCTCCGGAACTCCCCTGGGCGCGGCGCCCAGGAAGAAGCTGACCACATAGCGCTTCGGCAGCGCAACCCCGGGCACCCGGGCGAAGGCGTCCCAGCGCTCGACGGGCAGCATCATCGACGGATCGCACAGGAGTTCCGCCTCGCGCCCGGTGAGCCTGCGGATGATGTCGCAGCCCGCGCGCTCCCGGCAGCTGAGCATGTCGAAGCCCTCGATGCCCTGCACGTAGTCCTCCCGGAACATCTGCGGGTCCCCCTCGAAGCCGAAGCTCGGCGCGAAGCAGACGCGCTTCTGCCGCGGCGCGAAGCGCAGGAAGTTGCGCTGCAGCACCTGCCGGTCCCCGTTGAAGTTGTTCCACACCTGATCGCTGCCGGTCAGATAGACGTCGTAGTCCGCGCCGTTCGACCGCGCCAGCTGCTCCCAGCTGAGCTCCGCGACGGCGATGTTTTCCCGGACGAACTCCCGGAACCTGCGCTTGCGCTTCTCCATCAGCCGCGTGCCCTTGCCCCTTCCGAAGGGCGCTGCGAGGTACGCCGCGAGCAGCTTCCAGTCGATTCCCCCGCCACGCTTCCGGCCGGTTTGCACGTGCGTGAAGGGCTGCAGGCCCTCCGCGCGCACCAGCTCCTGCACCGCGTAGTTCTGCAGCTTCTGACCATAGTTGTTGTGGTCAAACATCGTAATGATCAACAGCTTGCGCACCGCCATCCCTCTTTCCTTCGGAAATGTCGTTCCTCAAAGGCCGCCCTTCGCGCATTCGCCCGCTCTCGGCGCGGTCGCCCGCCTGAGCGCCTCGCGGAGGTAGCTCTTCCCCCGCTCGTTGCGGGGCCAGTAGTGCCAAATCCGATCGCTGCCGGCCAGGTAGACGTCGTAGCCCCTCCCCTCGGTGCGCACGAGCTGGCTGGAGCTCATGGCGACGGACGGGATGTACCCATCGGTGAACGCCTTGAACCTGCGGGCGCGCCCGTGCTTCAGCCGCGTGATCTTGCCGCGGCCGAAGGGCGTCAGTATCAGCAGCGTCTTCAACGACGCATCACTTCCCAAACGAGCCTGCACCCAGTTTAGCATTTGTTCCCCCGAAAGTCAATACGAGCGCGGCCGCCACAGGGGCGCGAAAAAACCTCCCCGAAGGGAGGCTTCTTCGAGAGCCGCGCGATTACTTTCCCGATTCGCGAATCGCGTTGGCGGGATTCTTGGACTTCATGCTCCGCAGGCCGTGCAGCACCAGCGACAGCGCGATGACGCCATAGGAGATGAACACGCGGAAGTATTCGCCGATGCCCGCGCCGCCGAATTGTCAATCCCCCGGCGGGCTGACACAAAACTTAACATTTCGCGTTCGGCGCGCCGCCGGGGCGGCGCGGGCCGCGCGCTCGGGCGTTTTGCCCGCGCGGATGCCCGTGCGGCGGCCAAATCCGCGCGAATTCTCCCCCTGCGCGGTCCTCCGGGCACACGGAGCAACGCGCTTCTCCAAAACGGCAAAATCCCGCGCCGAACGTGGCAGAATCCACGGAATTTGCATTAAACCTTGACAGAAGATTCATTTTATGATATAAATGTAAGTAATGTCGCGCTAAGTAGAATAGAGGCGCGGCGCATAATGAAGGAGGGAAACCCATGAAGAAACTGCTTTGTGCATTGCTGGCAGTCGCCCTGATCCTGACCATGGTCGTTGCCGCTTCCGCGGAAGGCGAGACCAAGGACTACAAGATCGCGGTTGTTACCGGCACCATGTCCCAGTCGATTGACGAGCGCGCCTCCGCCATGATGCTGATGGACAAGTACGGCGAGGACGTCGTGCTGACCGCCACCTATCCCGACAACTTCGTCGAGGAGAAGGAGACCACCATCCAGTCCATCGTGCAGTTCGCCGATGATCCCGACGTCAAGGCGATCGTCGTCTGCCAGGCCGTGCCCGGCGTCGCCGAGGCCTTCCGCCAGGTGAAGGAGCGCCGCGATGACATCATCTGCCTCGCGGGCGAGAGCCAGGAGGATCCGGGCCTGATCCGCGACGCCGCCGATCTGACCGTCATGAACGACTTCGTCTCCCGCGGCTACCTGATCATCAAGACCGCCAAGGACCTGGGCTGCGATACGTTCGTGCACATCTCCTTCCCCCGCCACCTGGGCATTGAGTCCCTCGCCCGCCGCCTGGCCGTCATGAAGGAAGCCGGCAAGGAGCTGGGCGTGACCATCGTCGAGGAGACCGCCGCCGACCCGACCTCCGACGTGGGCGTCACCGGCGCGCAGCAGTACATCCTCGAGCATGCGCCCGAATGGATCGAGAAGTACGGCCAGAATTCCGCCTACTTCTGCACCAACGACGCGCACACCGCTCCGCTGCTCAAGATGCTGATGGAGCACGGCGGCTACTTCATCGAGGCCGACCTGCCCTCCCCGCTGATGGGCTATCCGGACGCGCTGGGCATCGAGTTTGGCGATGAGGATCTGACCAACTACGAGTACCTGCTCGACACCGTCGAGAAGGCCATCGTCGAGAAGGGCGGCGCGGGCCGCTTCGGCACCTGGGCCTACTCCTACACCTACACGCTGACCGCCGGCCTGGCCGAGCACGCCATGAACGTGATCGAGGGCAAGAGCGAGATCGACGAGCTGGACGACGTCACCGACGCCCTGGCCGTGTACTCCCCGAACGCGGATTGGAACGGCTCCTACTACACCGACGTCAACACCGGCGTCAAGGCCGACAACTACATGATGATCTATCAGGATACCTACATCATGGGCGATCCCGGCCACTACATGGGCAACGCCGAAGTTGAGATTCCGGAGAAGTACTACACCGTCAAGTAAGGCTTCCCAGTCTTCAATCTCTCGTCCTAAGCGGCGAACGCCGCTTAGGACAGGGCGGGCGGCATCGTTCGCCGAAGTCAACAATTCGGAGGGGGTGGAGGATGCGCTCCCCCTCTCCCTTGCTTTATATCCGGCCGACCCGAGCGCGAAGCGCGGGCAGAGAAAAGAGTGGAATATGAGCAACATGGGTCCCCTACTGGAATTGAAAAATATCCGAAAGGATTTCTTCGGAAACCAGGTGCTCCAGGACATCAATCTGACCCTCGACGAGGGCGAGGTGCTGGGCCTGGTGGGCGAGAACGGCGCGGGCAAATCCACGCTGATGAAGATCCTGTTCGGCATGAATGAGATCCGCGACACCGGCGGCTACGGCGGCGATGTGCTGCTGAACGGCAGCAAGGTAAACTTCAACTCGCCCTTCGATGCGCTGGCGGCGGGCATCGGCATGGTGCACCAGGAGTTTTCGCTGATCCCCGGCTTCACGGCGACGGAGAACATACTGCTCAACCGCGAGCCGCTGCGCAAGAGCGTGGTCTCCGAAATCTTCGGTTCGCGGCTCAACACGCTGAACCGCAAGGAAATGAAGCGCCGCGCAGACGAGGCCATCGACAAGATGGGCGTGAGGATCGACGGCTCCATGACCATCAACGAGATGCCCGTGGGCCACAAGCAGTTCACCGAGATCGCCCGCGAGCTGAGCAAAGACCAGCTGAAGCTCTTGATCCTGGACGAGCCCACGGCGGTGCTCACCGAGCAGGGGGCGGACGCGCTGCTGGATTCCATCCG
>CANQGC010000156.1 GCA_947600345.1 uncultured Clostridia bacterium | reverse complement strand
CCGAGCTGCTCAAAGAGCAGCTCGCCTTCCACTCTCCTTGGGCCGCCGGCAGGCACCCCTGCCGTGAGGCAGCAGCGGAAATCCCGAAGGGATTTTCGCTGACCGGAATCCCCAGTGGGGATTCCGCACCCCCACAAGAGAAGCGGATGGAAAGAAATTCCATCCGCTTCTCTTGCCCCCATCAGCTCAGCCGATCAACCCCTGAATCAATATGAACGCAATCAACACCGGCAGCACAAACTGCAGATAGCGCTTCATCAGCCTGCCCTCGGGCATGCGCAAGCCATCCCCGGTGTTTGTCTCCCGGATGTAGTTGTCGTATCCCCAGCCCCACTTGCTCACGCAGAACAGCAGGTAGACCAGCGAGCCGCCCGGCAGCAGTATGTTGCTGACCAGGAAGTCCTCGGTGTCGAGTACACCCCGGCCGCCGATCAGCTTCAGGTTCTCCCAGATGTTGAAGCCGAACACGCAGGGCAGGCTGGCGATCAGCACGAAGAATACGTTGATGACCACCGCCTTCTTGCGGTTCCAGTGGAAGTTGTCGATGCAGCTGGCGATCAGATTCTCAAACACGGCGATGACCGTGGAGAAGCTCGCGAAGGTCATGAACAGGAAGAACAGCGTGCCCCAGATGCGCCCGCCGGGCATGTTCACGAAGACCTTCGGCAGCGTGATGAAGATCAGCGACGGCCCAGCGTCCGGCGTCACGCCGTAGGCGAAGCAGGCGGGGAAGATGATCATGCCGCTGCACAGCGCCACAAAGGTATCCAGGCCGCAGATGCGCACCGCCTCGCCGCCCAGCGTGTAGTCCCGGGACATGTAGCTGCCGAAGATCTCCATCGAGGCGATGCCGATGCTCAGCGTGAAGAACGCCTGGTTCATCGCCTCCGTGATGACCGTCCCAATCCCTCGCTCCATGGCGCGGCCCAGGTCGGGCACCAGGTAGAACTTCAGGCCCTCTGCGCCACCCTTGAGCATCGCCGAGTGCACCGCCAGCACGATGATCAGGATCAAAAGCGCGCTCATCATCACCTTCGTGATGCGCTCCAGGCCGTTCTGCAATCCCAGGCTCACCACCAGGAAGCCCGCCAGCACCGTCACGGCCATCCACAGCGCCATCTCCGAGGGATCGGCCATCAGTGCGTTGAACACGCCGTCCACGGCCCCGGCCTCCATGCCCCGGAACGTGCCCATGGCGAATTTGCAGAAGTAGCCCAGCATCCAGCCGGAGACGGTGGTGTAGAACATCATCAGCAGGTAGTTGCCGGTCATGCAGAATACGCCGTGGGCGTGCCACTTGCTCCCCGCGGGCTCCAGCGCCTGGTAGGCGCGCAGGGCGCTCGCCCGGCCCGCGCGGCCCACGGCCAGCTCCATCGTCAGCACCGGCACGCCCATCAGCAGCAGAAACAGCAGGTAGAACAGCACGAACACGCCGCCGCCGTTCTGGCCCACCACGTAGGGGAAGCGCCAGACGTTGCCGATGCCGATGGCGCAGCCCGCGCTCACCAGCAAAAACCCAATCCGGGAACCAAAGCTCTCTCGCTTCAAAGGAACCCCTCCCATGCTTCTAGTCGCTATAATTTTACATTACATATGTTAAATCGACAAGATAGAGTCGTGCAAATTCCACAATTTGATGCGATTTCTAAACAAAATTTGCAGGGAAATCCGTCGCGGCATCCAGAAAGCGCCAAATGCGCTGCTGCATATTTTGTCCTGCGCTGCGAACAATAGGCATGTCTGAATAAGGTTGAATGCCCGGTTTCTTCCGGGTGGCCGCGATGCTTGCGGCAGCTTGCAGGCATGAGTTGAAATTCGAGGAGAGATCCATTATGAGAGCGACAGGCATTGTGCGCAGAATCGACGAACTGGGGCGCGTGGTGATCCCGAAGGAGATCCGCCGCACCCTCCGAATCCGGGAGGGCGATCCACTGGAAATTTTTACCGATCACGACGGCGAGGTGGTGTTGAAGAAGTATTCCCCGATCGGCGAGATCGCGACGATCGCGAAGGACTATACCGATTCCCTGTACCGGACGCTGGGCCATGTGGCGCTGATCAGCGACCGGGACGCGGTGGTATCGGCCTCCGGCGCGAACAAGCGCGACTACGCGGAGAAGCCGCTGAGCCAGGAGGTGGACCAGATTTTGCAGTCGAGGCAGCTGCAGGTGCTGAACCTGGCCAGCGGCGCGAAGATGATCCCGGTGACCAGCGACGACCGGGCGGACGCCTACTCCGCGCAGATCATCGCACCGATCCTGGCCGACGGCGAGATCATCGGCGGCTTGATGCTGCTCAGCCGCGAGTCCGGCGTCCAGATGAGCGACATCGACCATAAGGTCGCCGAAACCACGGCCAACATCGTCGGCCGGCAAATGGAACAATAGCCAGCGGAAGGCGCGGCAGCAAAAGGGAGAATCCAAGGAACCTCAGGTTCCTTGGTGGAGATTCTTAAGGGGCAAAGCCCCTTAAGCAGGTCCGGGCAGCGCCCGAGCGGGTCTGGGCAGAGCCCAGCGTAGCCCCAGGCGGCCCGCGCACATAGCAATGTTTCGGCAATGCGAACCAGCGTACCACCGCCTCCATGCGCGGGCCGCCCCGGCGGCTTATCATGGGAAGCGCAGCTTCCCATATACAGCCGCCGCACTAACTCCCAAAACCGCAACGCCTTCCACCTTCGCGTCGCATTTCACAATCCCCAACTTGCGCCCACACCATCTTTGTGCTAGAATGAAATCATCCCAAGGATTGGATGTGATGCACATTGGCGGCGATTGCGGTCGTGGGCGTGGGGCTTGAGGCGAAGCAGCTCACGCTGGAGGCGGCGGAGCTTTTGAAGTCCGGGGCGCGGGTGATCCTGCACACCGGGCGCATCGGCTGCGCGGACTGGCTGAAGGCGCAGGGCGTGCCCTTCGAGACGCTGGACGCCCTCTACGACGCTTGCGCGGACTTCGACGAGCACGCGCAGCGCGCGGTGCAGGCCGTGACCGAGGCGGCGGAGGCCGGGGACGTGGTCTACGCCGTCTACGACGTGCGCGACCGCAGTGTACTGAAGCTGAGCGCGGCGGCCCGGGAGCTGCGCATCGTGGCGGGGCCTCCGGTGGAGGGCGCGCTGCTGGGCTACCTGGATGGCGCAGCGCGGCTGCTCGAGGCCTCCGACTGGGAGAGCTTCCGGCTCTCGGCGACGGAGTGCGCGCTGGTGCGGGAGATCGACAGCCGCGAGCTGGCCAGCGAGGTCAAGCTCAGGCTGATGGATTGCTACCCCGAGGAGACCATGTGCTTCATATTGAATGAGGGCAGGCTCTCCCGGCTGCCGCTGTACGACCTGGACCGCATGAAGCGCTACGACCACCGCACCTGCGCGCTGGTTCCGCCCGAGCGGGACGTGACGAAGCTGGAGCGCTTCCGCTTCGACGATTTGATGCGCATCATGGAGGTGCTGATGGGCCCGAACGGCTGCCCCTGGGACCGGGCGCAGACCCACGAGTCGCTGCGACCCTTCCTGCTGGAGGAGAGCTACGAGGTCATCGACGCCATCAACGCGGGCGACACGGATCACCTCTACGACGAGCTGGGCGACGTGCTGATGCAGGTGGCGATCCACGCGGAGTACGCGCGCAGGCACGGCGAGTTCGACATCTCCGACGCCACCACCGCCATCTGCCGGAAGATGATCGACCGTCACAGCCACATATTTGGCTCGGACAGGGCCGACGACCCGGACAGCGTGCTCGACCTCTGGACGAGGAATAAGATGAAGGAGCGCGGCCAGCGGACCCACACCGAGGCGCTGCGGGAGGTCTCCCGGAGCCTGCCGGCGCTGCTGCGCTGCCGCAAGCTGACGGACAAGGCCGCGCGCGCGGGCGTGCGCCAGGAGGATGCGCAGGCCCTGGCGCGGGAGGCTTCGGCGCTGGCGGCGGCGGTGCCCGGCGCGAAGGATCGGGAGGAGGCGCTGGGAGACGCGCTGTTCTTCCTCTGCGCACTGGCCCGGGAGCTGGAGCTCGACCCGGAGATCGCGCTCAACGAGGCGGGGGATCGCTTCGTCGAGCGCTTCGCCGCGCTGGAGGAGGAGATCCGGACCGAGGGCAGAAACCTGCCACTTCTGGACGAAAATGCGGCAAAACTGTGGAATCGCGTAAAATTGCGCGAAACCATGTAGTTCCGGCAGGAATTGACAGCGGCATATCGAATTTAACGAGGAATGTCGTTCAGAAATAAGGATGTTATAAATCGCAGAATGGAGGAACAATGTAATGAACAAAGCTACTCTGATCGCGAAGATCGCCGAAAAGTCCGGTTTGAACAAGAAGCAGGCGGAGGCCGCTCTGACCGCTTTCACTGATACCGTCGTCGAGGCCCTGAAGGAGGGCGACAAGGTCCAGATGATGGGCTTCGGCACCTTCGAGGTCAAGGATCGCGCCGCCCGCACCGCCCGCAAGCCTGCCACCGGCGAGACCATCGAGATCCCCGCCAAGAAGGCCCCCGTATTCAAGGTCGGCAAGGGCTTGAAGGACCAATTCTAGCGCTTCGCTCTCGCGGAAAATCGCAGATTTTCCGCGAGGGGGAAGGGGCTGCGGATTGCTGAAACTCTCACGAGTTTCCGGGCGCAATCCTGACTGGCATGTATTGTTTCCTCCTGCGGCTTCGCCTTCGGAGGAAACCAAATCCGCCGCGCAGGTCGCCGGATTTGATTTTAATGGGCTGTCCTGCGAAGACAGATGGCGACAGTCTTGGGCTGCTCTCGTAGCAGCCCATTCTTTCTTTAAATCATTGTTTTTAGATTCTTGTTTGGAGGAAGCATGAGCAGGAAGGCAATGGAAGCCAAGAAGCCGGTCGTGAAGGAGGAGGTCACCTCCATGCGGCTGGACAAGTATCTGAAGATTTCCCGCATCATCAAGCGGCGCAGCGTCGCCAACGACGCCTGCTCCACCGGCCACGTGACCGTGAACGGCAGGGAGGGAAAGCCCGGCACCGACGTGCGCGTGGGCGACGTGCTGGGCATCCGCTTCGGCGAGCAGTACCGGGAGTACGAGATCACCTCCATCGCGGAGCATGCGGCGAAGCAGGACGCCTCGAGCATGTACCGCGCCAAGGCATGAGCGCCTGGTGCGTGCTGCTGGCGGCTGGCCGGGGGCAGAGATCCGGCCTGGAGGAGAACAAGGTGTTCTTCCGCTGGCGGGGCAGGAGCGTGCTCTCCCGCTGCATCGACGCGCTGGCCTCGGCGGAGGCCTACGACGGCATCGTGCTGGTGCTCAGCGAGGCCGACCTTCCGCGGTACCGGAAGATGGTGGCGCTGGACGGCGCGCATCCGCTGGTGAAGCGCGTCGTCACCGGAGGCGCGACCCGGCGCGAGAGCAGCTGCAACGGCCTGCGCGCCGTGCCGGAGGGCACGGAGCTGGTGTCCGTGCACGACGCGGCGCGCCCTTTCGTGACGCCAGAGATCGTGCGCGCGACGCTCGCGGACGCGGCGAAGTTCGGCAGCGGCGTGATTTCCACGCCCGTGACGGATACCATCAAGCAGGTCGATCCGGAGACCGGCTGGGTCAACACCCCGGAGCGCAGCGAGCTCCGGGCGGTGCAGACGCCCCAGAGCTTCAACTACCGGATGCTGACGGCGGCCTACGCGCGCGCGGTGGAGGAGGACTTTCCGGCCACCGACGACGCCATGGTGTTCGAGCACGCCTACGGCTCGGTGCACCTGAGCGAGGCGCCCGGCGCGGACGAGAACGTCAAGCTCACGCTGCCCAGGGACTTCGCGGCGCTGCGGGGACCGGCGGCGCGCGTGGGATCGGGCTACGACGCCCACCGGCTGAAGGAGGGGCGCAGGCTCGTGCTCTGCGGCGTGGATGTGCCCCACGACCGGGGCCTGGACGGCCACTCCGACGCCGACGTGGCCGTGCACGCGCTGATGGACGCCATTCTCGGCGCGCTGGGCGAGGGCGACATCGGCGGGCACTTCCCCGACAGCGACGAGCGCTACCGGGGCATATCGTCGATGCTGCTGCTGGGGCGGGTGATGGAGATCGTGCGCGCGCGCGGCCTGCGCGTGGACAACGTGGACGTGACCATCGTGGCCCAGCGGCCCAAGCTCGCGCCCTACATTCAAAGGATGCGGGAGAACCTGGCCGCCGCGCTGGGCGTGGATTTCGACTGCGCCAGCGTCAAGGCCACCACCACCGAGCGCATGGGCTTCGAGGGCGAGGAGATCGGCATCTCCGCCCAGGCCGTGGCGCTTCTGCAGAGGGAGGAGTAGAATATGATCGGCATACTCTGCGCGATGGATCGGGAGATCGAGGCGCTGGTGGCGGAGCTGACCGGCGCGAAGCACACCGCGCTGTGCGGCTACGACTACATTTCGGGCGAGCTGCGCGGGCAGGGCGTCGTGCTTTGCCGCTGCGGCATCGGCAAGGTCAACGCCGCGGTCTGCGCCCAGACGATGCTGCTGACCTGGCCGATCAGACTGCTCATCAACTCCGGCGTGGCGGGCTCGCTGCGGGCGCCGTTCGAGATCGGCGACATCTGCGTGGCCACGGACCTGGTGCAGCACGACGTGGACACCACGGCGCTGGGCGACGCCCCCGGCTTTGTATCCACCGTGAACCTGCGGGAGTTTCCCTGCGCGCCCTGGGCCGTGGAGGGGATGCTCGCCGCGGCGGGGCGGCTGGACGGCATACGGGCCTATCCCGCGCGCGTCGCCTCCGGCGACCAGTTCATCACGGACGGGGCGGCCAAGCGGCGCATCGTCGAAACCTTCGGCGCCTCCGCCTGCGAGATGGAGGGCGGCGCCATCGCCCAGGTGTGCGCCATCAACGGCGTGGACTGCGCGGTGATCCGGGCGATCTCGGACTCCTCCAGCGGGAAGCA
>CANQGC010000155.1 GCA_947600345.1 uncultured Clostridia bacterium | reverse complement strand
CAGGGTAACCCCCTGCCCCCGAATAAGTTCCATTCCGCTCGGATATACGGGGGCAGGGGGTTACCCTGCCTCCATCCAACAATGGAAGGATGACATATGGCAAGCAAGAGAGACTATTACGAGGTTCTGGGCGTCGATAAGGGCGCGGACGACGCGGCGATCAAGAAGGCGTATCGGACGCTGGCGAAGAAGTACCACCCGGACGTCAACCCCGGCGATAAGGACGCCGAGGAGAAGTTCAAGGAGGTCAACGAGGCCTACCAGGTCCTGTCCAATCCCCAGAAGCGCGCCCAGTACGACCAGTTCGGCCACGACGGCCCCCAAGGCTTCGGCGGCGGCGCGTACAGCGACTTCAGCGGCTTCGGCGGCGGCGGGTTTGGCGGCGGCTTCGGCGGCTTTGACGACATCTTCTCCACGATCTTCGGCGGCGGCATGGGCGGCGCCCAGCGCAACGGCCCGGTGCCGGGCGACGATCTGCGCTACGACCTGACGATCTCGCTGGACGAGGCGGCCTTCGGCTGCGAGAAGGAGATCAACCTGGTGCGCGACGAGGAGTGCCCGGACTGCCGCGGCACCGGCGCGAAGCCCGGCAGCAAGGTGGAGAAGTGCCCCAGCTGCGGCGGCACCGGCCAGGAGCGCGTGACGCAAAACACGCCCTTCGGACGCATCCAGAACGTGCGCACCTGCACCAAGTGTAGGGGCACGGGCCAGATCATCTCCGAGCCCTGCCCGAAGTGCCACGGCCGGGGCAAGATTCGCGTCAGCAAGCGCAAGACGGTCAAGGTGCCCGCGGGCATCGCCGACGGGCAGGTGCTGACCATCCGCGGCCAGGGCGGTCTGGGCGAGCGCGGCGGCGAGCCGGGCGACCTGCTGATCGTGGTGAGCGTCAAGCGCCACAAGCTGTTCCAGCGGGAGGGCGATAACCTCCACATCGAGATGCCGATCACGTTCACGCAGGCGGCGCTGGGCGCGGAGATCGACGTGCCGACGCTGAAGAAGCCGGTCAAGTACCGCTTCCCCGAGGGCACGCAGCCGGGCCAGGTGTTCTGCATCCGGGGCGAGGGCGTGCCGCACCTGCGGGGCAACGGCAAGGGCGACCTGTACGTGACCGCGGTGGTGGAGATTCCGAAGAAGCTCACCGAGAAGCAAAAGGAGCTGCTGCGCCAGTTCGACGGCAGCGCCTCCGGCAACCAGTATGAAAAGAAGAAGAGCTTCTTCGACCGCGTGAAGGACGCGTTTTCCTAAGCGGCCCCAGCAGGGAGAATCCAAGGAACCTCAGGTTCCTTGGCAGAGATTCTTAAGGGACAGAGTCCCTTAAGCAGGTCCGGGCAGCGCCCGAAACGGGTCTGGGCGGAGCCCAGTGCCAAGCCAGAGGGGGCCAGGGAACATCGCTCCCTGGCCCCCTCTGGCTTGGCACTCTACCCCCGAATCGCTCGTTGTTCCTTCTTTATAGGATACTTGTCGCTTATCATCCCCGCCGTGTTATTTCTGCCTTCTGCGCGCCTTCAGTGCTTGCCTTTTCCTCCCAAACCGGCTATAATGGAAGCCGGCGAGTGGGAAAGACACCCCTTCGTCAAAAACGCGAATTGAGGGATTCGATGGACTGGATGGAACTTACCGTGCTCACCACCACCGCCGGCGCGGACATGGTCTCCCAGCTGCTGATGGACGCGGGCAGCAGCGGCACGATGATCGAGGATAAGAACGACGTCGCCGCCAACCAGCGCCCCGAGGGCCAGTGGGACATCATCGACGAGGAGATCGCTCGGCGCATCGGCGACGACGTGAAGGTCACCGGCTTCTACGAGGTCGACGCCTCGCTCAACGACCGCGTGCGCTTCGTCGAGGGCGAGCTGCGCAGAATCCGCGCGCTCGACCTGGGCTTCGATGCGGGCAAGCTCGAGCTCCTCCAACAGACCTTCGCCGAGGAGGACTGGGCCGAGAACTGGAAGAAGTCCTTCCAACCGCTGCGGCTGGGCGAGCACATGGTCGTCAAGCCCGGCTGGTGCGAATGCGAACTCAAGCCCGGCGACCACGTGATCGAGATCGACCCCGGCATGGCCTTCGGCACCGGCACCCACGAGACCACCGGCATGTGCGTGGAGCTCGTGGAGCGCTGCGTCCGGCCCGGCATGACCGCCATCGATGTGGGCACCGGCACCGGAATCCTCGCCATCGCCGCGGCGCACATGGGCGCGAAGGACGTGCTCGCTATCGACATCGACCGGGTGGCCGTGCGCGTGGCGGCGGAGAACATCCAACTCAACGGCTTCGAGGGGACGATCCGCTGCGCGGCGGGCGACCTGCTCGAGAGCGTGGACGAGGTCGCCGACGTGGTCATCACCAACATCATCGCCGACGTCATCATCGGCATGGCCGAGCCGGTCAAGGCGCACATCGCCCCCGGCGGAACCTTCATCTGCTCCGGCATCTCCTCCGAACGCCGCGAGGACGTGAGGCAAGCGCTGCTGGCGGCGGGGTACGAGATCTTCGATGTGCGCGAGCGCGGCGGCTGGTGCGCGATGGCCGCCAAGAGGCCGTGAACTCCTTCTACATAGCGGGCCGGGGCGAGCCCGGCACACAGGCAAGCCTGCTGCCCGAGGAGGCCAGGCACGCCGCCCAGGTGCTCCGGCTGCGGCCCGGCGAGGCGTTCTTCGCCGTGGACGAAGGCGGCGCAAGGTTCCTTGCGGAGCTCACCGAGGTATCGAAGGACGCCTGCGCCTGCGCGCTGCGCGAGGCCCTGCCGGACAACGAGCCGCCGGTGCGCCTGACCGTCTACCAGGGCTTGCCCAAGGCGGACAAGCTGGAGCTGATCGCCCAGAAGCTCACCGAGCTGGGTGCGGCCAGGCTGGTTCCGGTCAAGATGGAGCGCTGCGTGACCAAGGCGGACGCGAAGGACGCGGAGAAGAAGCGCGAGCGGCTGCAGCGGATCGCCCGGGAGGCGGCCAAGCAGTGCAAGCGCGGCAGGGCGCCGGAGATCGCGCCTCCGCAGAGCTGGAAGCAGTGCGAGGAGGAAATGCAGCGCCACGACCTGCTGCTCGTCCCCTGGGAGGAGGCGCAGGGCAGGATGCTGAAGGCGATGCGCGAGGAGTTTCCCGGGGCGCGGGACATCGGCCTGGTGATCGGCCCCGAGGGCGGCATGAGCGGGGCCGAGGTGGGCGCGCTGGCGAGGCTCGGCGCGCTGCCGGTGACGCTCGGGCCGCGCATTCTGCGCACGGAGACGGCCGCCGTCGCCGCCTGCGCCATGACGATGCTGCTTTGGGGGGACCTGGGATGAGGACGATCGCTGCGCACACGCTGGGCTGCAAGGTCAACCAGTACGACACCGAGGCCATGCTGGAGCGCTTCGAGCGCGCAGGCTACCGGACCGTGAGCATCCGCGACGCGGCGGACGTCTACCTCATCAACACCTGCACCGTCACCGGCACGGGCGATACCAAGAGCGAAAAGCTCATCCGCCGCTGCGCGAGGCTGCACCCGGACTGCGCCATCGTCGTGGCGGGCTGCCTGGCCCAGCGCAGGGCTGAGGAGCTGCTTCAGATGGACAACGTTCGCCTGGTGATCGGCACCCAGCGAAGGGGGCAGGTGGTGGAGCTGCTGGAGGAGGCGCTGGCGCAGAATGCCCGCGTCAACGCCGTCAACAGTTTAAAGAACGCCGAATTCGAGCCGCTGTTCGTCTCCCGCCACGAGGGCAAGACCCGGGCGTCCATGAAGATCCAGGAGGGCTGCGACCGCTGGTGCAGCTACTGCATCATCCCCGCCGTGCGCGGGCCGGTGCGCTCGATGAAGCTGGAGGACGTGCGCGCCGAGGCCGAGCGCCTGGCCGCGTCGGGCTACCGGGAGATCGTGGTCACGGGCATCCACCTGGCCAGCTACGGCCGGGGCACGAGCGACACGCTGCTCGACGCCATCCGCGCGGTGCACGACGCCCCCGGCGTGGAGCGCGTGCGCATCGGCTCGCTGGAGCCGATGACCGCCACGGAGGACTTCGCCCGGGCGCTCGCGGAGATGCCGGGGCTCATGCGCCAGTTCCACCTGTCGCTGCAGTCGGGCAGCGCCACGGTGCTGGAACGCATGAAGCGGCGCTACACGCCGGAGGAGTACCTGGCGGCCTGCGAAACTTTGCGCCGCTACATGCCCGATTGCGCGATAACCACGGACGTGATCGCGGGCTTCCCCGGCGAGACCGAGGCGGAGTTTGAAGAGACGCTGGAGTTCGTCCAGCGGGCGAGGCTGGCGCGCATCCACGCCTTCCCGTACTCGCGCAGGAGCGGCACCGTGGCCGACCGGATGCCGGACCAGATCGACGAGGCGGTGAAGCATCGGCGCATCGACAAATTGATCGAGCTTGGCAACAAATTGGAGGAAGATTTCGTCAAAGGATTGATTGGCAACGTGGAGTCCGTGCTGTTTGAGACGGCGGCGGGGGACGGCCTCGCCGAGGGCTACACGGGACAATACGTGCGCGTGCGCGCGCAGGCCGAGCCGGGCAGCATCCATCGGGTGCGCCTGACCGGCGCCGAGGGTGCGCTGGCGCGCGGGGAAGTCATCGATTGAATTGAAGAGAGGTGAAATGAAGATATGGATTGCCTGTTCTGCAAGATCATCGCGGGGGAGATCCCCGGCGACAAGGTGTACGAGGACGACAAGGTGTTCGCCTTCCGCGACATCAATCCCCAGGCGCCGGTGCACGTGCTGCTGGTGCCGAAGAAGCACATGAAGAACGTGCTGGAGTGCGACGCCGATACCGCGGCTGCGCTGGTACATGCCATCGGCGAGGTGGCGAGGATCGAGGGCGTCGAAGGGGACGGCTTCCGCGTGGTTTCCAACTGCGGGAGGAACGGCTGCCAGTCGGTGGAGCATCTGCACGTCCACCTGCTGGGCGGGGCGCAGCTCAGCGAGAAGATGAGCTGACCGAGGGCGTTCTTCGAGTTGTACAGTATTTGCCAGGGGAAACTTTCGTCGGGCGAACAAATTTGTGAATTTTTCAGATTTGTTCCGGAATCGCTTGACGGTGTATAGTTTATGCGCTATAATGATAGTTGTGGCGCACCCCATGCTACATTGGCGTATGCCAGTCCAAATGCGAGGGGAGGGAAAAACTCATGTCCGAGGTGCGGATTCGCGAAAATGAATCATTGGAAAGCGCGCTGCGTCGCTTCAAGCGCAAGACCGCTCGTGACGGTATTCTTGCCGAGGCACGGAAGCGCGAGCATTACGAAAAGCCCAGCGTAAAGCGCAAAAAGAAGGCAGAAGCTGCTCGCAAGCGCAAGTATTGATTGCAAATGAAAGCCCCTTTGCAATGCCAAAGGGGCTGCTTTCTATTCCTTCGCACGAATTGATTCTCCCCACGTTTTCGATCTCTCTCACGGATGTTTCCTTGAATTGCAACATAAGATACTTGTAGGTGTAAAGTGAAATACGCAATGCTCCTTTGGCCGCACGCCAACGTGCGGTACCAAACCGAGGCGCGCAAGCTCGCTCTGGGCGAACTGCGCCTGACGCTGGACGCGCTGATGCCCCAGGCGCAGGTCCGGCCCTGCGAGGCGCTGAGCGTGCCCTCGCTGGAAATCGACGCGCCGGAGCCCTTCGAGGGGGAGGTCCTGGACGCGTTGCGCAATCAATCGCTGATGTACGGCCTGTTCGAACTGCGCCCGGACGGCGCGCTTGTGGACGTCGCGGGCCGCGCGGAGGCCTACGTCGGGGTCGATCTGCCCGGCGTGCTCAAGTACAAGGGCAAGACCAACGAGCTGTTTTTGCAGTTGCTGGTGAATGCCGCGCTCTACTCGAGCGGCTTCGCCCACCGCGCGGGCGAGAAGCTGGAGATGCTCGACCCCATGTGCGGCCGGGGCACGGCGCTGTTCGTTGCCGCCAACCGGGGCTGGAACGCCAGCGGCATCGACGTGGACAGGCGCGACCTTGCCGAGGCCGAGCGCTTCCTCAAGCACTACTTCGAATACCACCGCATGAAGCACGATTGCCGCCACGAGTCCCGCACGGCCTCGGGGAGGAGCGTGCCCGTGGCGCGCTTCGAGTACGCCGATTCCGGCGAGCACTACCGCGCGGGGGACACCCGCTCGCTGCGCCTGGCCTGCGCCGACGCGGCGCTGGCCCGGGAGCTCTTCGGCCGGGAGAAGCTGCACCTGGTGGTGTGCGACCTGCCCTACGGCGTGCAGCACGGCGCGGTGGGCGGCAAATCCGAGGAGCTGCTGCGGCGCGCGCTTCCATCCTGGCGGGAGGCGCTGAAGAAGGGCGGCTGCGTGGCGCTTTCGTTCAACGCCCAGACGCTTCGCCGGGAGAAGGTGCTCGGCCTTCTGGAGGACGCGGGCTTTTGCGCGATGCGCGGCGGCGCGCACGAGGGCTTCGAGCACTGGGTCGAGCAGGCGGTGACCCGCGATATCGCGGTGGGCCGCAGGACAAACTGACGCGTGCCCCAAAGCCATACCGGCTTTTGTACGAGAATCAGGAGGTAGAAATGGATTATCGTTCGCTCCACGCCAAGACGGTGGCCGATCTGCGGCGCATCGCGAAGGAGAACGGCGTGAAGGTGCCCGCGGGCACGAACAAGGCGCTGCTGGTGGAATTGATCCTGGAGGGCCAGGCCGCGAAGGCCGGAGACGCCCGGCAGCAGGCCGAGCCGCCGAAGCAGGAGGCGCAGGCGCCCGCCCAGCCGGCGAAGCGCGGCCGCGGGAGGCCCGCCGCTTCGAATGCGGAGGCGAAGCAGGCCGCCCCGGAGGCGGAAGGGGAAAAGAGGCGCCCGGGACGCCCGCGCGGGCGCAAGCCCGCGGCGGCGGAGGCCGAGGCGGCGGCAAAGGTCGCGGAACCCGCCCGGGCGCGGGAGGAAACGCCCGAGGCGAAGGCGGAGCAGCCGCCGGTTCGCGCCG
>CANQGC010000154.1 GCA_947600345.1 uncultured Clostridia bacterium | reverse complement strand
GAGGGGCCGCCGCGGCTTCGCGGCGGCCCCTCCCTCGCTTTCTCCTCACTTCTTCATGAATTCTATTCCATTCAGCATGTTGCTCACGCGCAGCCCGCTCAGCCCTCCGAGCGAGCGGGTGGAGAGCACGCTTCCCGAGCGGAACAGCAATCCCAGCATCGGCAGGCGCTCCACGGTCAGCATCTGAATCTGGCTGTAGATGGACTTCAGCTCCTCCTCGGTCTCGGCGGAGCTCACCAGCGCCAGCTGCACCTCCATGTTCTCGTTGCGGAAGTTGTTCATGTTCAGGCTGCCGCCGCCCTGCAGAAGCGGGGCCAGGTTCGGCACCTCGCTCAGCTGCACGCCCACCAGCGCCAGATCGTAGTTGCGCTCGTTGATCTGGGACAGGCAGCGGGAGCGTGAGTACACCGTGACCGTGGCGTTGATGCCCACCTGCTGGAGGTACGTGGCCACCAGGTCGGCGGCGTTCTCCCGAATCTTGCTGGTGCTCTCATTGTAGGTGATGATGCGCACGTTCAAGTCCTGCAGGATCACGCCGTTGATCTTGTTGAGCATGCCATCGCCGGTCAGATCCTTCCAGCCGCACTCGAGCAGCAGCTGCAGCGCGCGCTCCGGGCTGTAGTAGTAGATGGCGCTCTGGGTCTCGTACAGCCAGCTTCCGGGGTTGACCGGCACCTCGCACTGCACGCCCATGCCCAGATAGGCGTTCTCCGCGATGGAGGCCCGGTCCAGCGCGTACATCACCGCCTGGCGCAGGCGGATGTCGCCCATGGGGCTGGACTCCTGCAGGTTGGGGATCAGCATCTCGAAGTTGTTGGTCTGGTAATCCATGCTGGTGAGGTCGGAGAGCTTGCGGTTCACCGCCGCCTTGCCGGACTGGGTGCACAACGTGTCGATCTCGTCGGTGCGCAGCGCCTCCAGCGCGTCGCCCACGTCGGCGTAGTTGAGCGCGGCGATGCTGTGGATCTCCGGGTCCTTCTTCCACCACAGGGGGTTGGCCTCCAGCCGCACGCCCAGGCTGACCTGGTACTCGGTGATCCAGTAGGGCCCGGTGCCCCGAGGCACGGCGTCGTTCAACGTCTGGCTCTCCACCACCGGGAAGGTCATGGCGTAGAGGGCCGCATAGCCGGAGATGCGAAAGGTCACCCGCAGCTGCAGCTCGTCCATCGCCTGCATGTCCCGGATCAGCGCCACGCGGCTGTAGTAGGGGTTGTCCTCGCCGGCCTGCAAAAAGCGCTGGTAGGTATTGACGACCTCCTCGGCGGTCAGCGGCGCGCCGTTGTGGAACACGATGCCCGACCGGAGCGTGAACACCCAGGTGTTGCCCTGCTTCTTCCAGCTGTCCGCCAGCAGCGGCACGGGCTTGAGCGAATCGTCCAGCTCCACCACGGACTCGTACACCAGCGCGTTCAGGCTCACCAGGTCGCGCTCGGTGCACAGGAAGGGGTTCATCTCCACGCCCGTCGCCGCCACGTAGCCCAGGCGGACGTCGGCGTCCATGTTGACCGGGTACGGATTCCCGTAGCCCTGCTCCGCCGCCAGGCCGTCCGCCGTCTGCCCCGAAAGCGGATCGCCGGAGAGCGCCGCGTCCAGCAGCGACTGCCCCGCGGCCGGGTCCTCGGCCTCCGCGGCGGGATCGGCTGCCGGGTCGATCAGCGGCTCCTCGGTCTGCCCCACCTCCACGGGCGTCTCCGCGAACTGGGCGATCCCCTCCTCCGCGAGCGCCGGCGCGCCTGCCAGCAGCGCCAGGCAAAGCGCGAGCGCCAGCAGTCGGCTATACCGGCTGCGTGTGCTCCGTAAGGCCGACGCCATAGATCTCCTTGTACTTCTCATAGAAATTCAACACTCGCTCCACGTATGTACTTGCGTTCTCGCCGGGAATCAGAAGAAGCGTCCTTCCGTCGGCGCTGTAGGCGGGGTTCTTCAGCCAATCGTCCACCTCGCCCTGGCCGGAGTGGTAGGCGGCCGAGCTGCAGGTCTTGTCGCCGTTGTAGCGGTCCATCAGAAAGCCCATGTACCAGCAGCCGTAGCGGATGTTCGTCTCGGGATTGTAGAGGCAGCCGTCCACGTAGGTATCGTCAAACTTGCCCGCGATCCAGGCGCCGGTCTCCGGCATGATCTGCATCAGGCCCTGGGCGTTGACGGGGGACGTGGCGTCCGGCCGGAAGCTCGACTCCGACATGATGATCGCCGCGATGTAGGCCGGCTCCAGGCCCTGCTCCGCCGAGCATCGCTGAATCAGCTCCCGGTAGGCCAGCGGGTAGTCCTGCAGCGTCTGGCGTAGCACCTCCTTGCGGTGCTGTTCCGCGATCCATCCGCCCGCGCCGATGCCCAGCGCCACCACCAGCAACAGCGCCAGCAGCCCGCCGCCCCTGCGGCGGCGCCTGCGCCTGCGCGCCCGCCTGCGCGGCGGGGGCTGCCGGTAGCGGTCGTAAGCGTTCCTTCTCTGCATATTCATCCTCCGTATATCATCCGATGCGCGCCAGGAGCTGTTCATACCGCCTGCGCAGCTCGGCGCGGGTCTCCTCAATGGGTCGGTCGCTGTCGATCGCGACGTCGGCGCGCGCGGCGCGCTCCGCCGAGCTCAGCTGGTTCGCCAGCCGCGCCCGGGCCTGGGTGCGCGTCAGGCCGTCCCGCTCGCGAATGCGGGCGATCTGCACCTCCTCCGGCGCGGTCATCGTCCATACCTCGCCGCACAGCGCGTCCATGCCGCTCTCGAACAGCAGCGGCGCGTCCAGCACCGCCACCGGAGCCTCCGCCACGGCGATCTCCGCCAGGGCCCTCGCCCAAACCATCGGGTGAATGATGGCCTCCAGCCTGCGCCTGCGGCCGGCGTCGGCGAACACCACCGCCGCCAGCGCGGCGCGGTCCAGGGCGCCCTCCGCATCGAACACCCCGCCGCCAAACGCGAAGCGAATCTCCGGCAGCGCCGCGCCGCCGGGCGCGGTCAGCGCCCGGGAGATGGCGTCGGCGTCCACGTGGGCCGCGCCCAGCGAGCGCAGGCAGCGCGCGGCCTCGCTCTTTCCGCAGCCCATGCCTCCGGTGAGGCCCAGCACGAACGGCCTACTTGCAGGCACGCCAGTCCCTCCCCCGGCTCACGTCCGCCCGCAGCGGCACGCTGAGCTTCATCACGCCCTCCATGCAATCCTTGAGCAGCGCCGCGGCCTCGGCGGCCTCATCCTCCGGGGCCTCGAGGATCAGCTCATCGTGCACCTGCAGGATCAGCTTGGTACGCATTCCGCGCCTGCGCAGCTCCTCGTCCACGCGGATCATCGCCAGCTTGATGATGTCCGCCGCGGTGCCCTGGATGGGGCTGTTCATGGCGCAGCGCTCGCCGAAGGAGCGCAGGTTGTAGTTGCCGCTCTGCAGCTCCGGAATGTAGCGCCGCCTGCCCAGCAGCGTCAGCGCGAAGCCCCGCTCCTTCGCCTCGGCCACGGAGTTGGTCATGTAGGCCTTGACGCCGGGGTAGCGCTCGAAGTAGCGCTCGATGAAGTCGTGGGCCTTGTGCCGGTTGACGCCGATGTTCTTCGCCAGCGCGAAGTCCGATATGCCGTAGACGATGCCGAAGTTCACGGCCTTGCAGGCCGAGCGCATGTGGGAGCTCACGCCCTCGATGGGCACGCCGTAGACCTCCGCCGCGGTGCGGGCGTGGATGTCCTCGTCGCGATTGAAGGCGGCGGTCATGGTCGCGTCTCCGGACACGTGCGCCAGCACCCGCAGCTCGATCTGGGAGTAGTCCGCGTCCAGCAGCACGCAGCCGGGCTTGGCCACGAAGGCGCCGCGAATCTCCCGCCCGATCTCCGTGCGCACCGGAATGTTCTGCAGGTTCGGCTCATTGGAGCTCAATCTGCCCGTGGCGGTGGCCACCTGGTCGAAGCGGGTGTGCACGCGGCTGTTCTCGTCGCGCATCTCGATCAGCGGGTCGATGTAGGTGGAGCGCAGCTTCTGATACTTGCGGTATTCGAGGATCTTCCCGCAGATGGGATAGCGGTCCGCCAGGCCCTCCAGCACCTCGGCGTCGGTGGAGTAGCCCCGGTGGTTCTTCTTCTGGGCTGGAATCTTCATGCGCTCGAAGAGCACATCGGCCAGCTGCCGGGGCGAGTTCAGGTTGAACCGCTCCCCCGCCTCCTCGTAGATCTCCTGGGTGATGCGGGCGATCTCGGAATCGAAGCGCACGCCCAGCAGGCGCAGGGCCTCGGCATCCACCTGGAAGCCCTCCCGCTCCATGCCCCGCAGCACGAAGGCCAGCGGCATCTCCAATTCGTCAAATATATTCTCGACCTGCTGCTCCTCCATCTGCCCCCGCTGGCGCTCCGCCAGCAGGTGCAGGGCGCGCGCCGGGCACTGCTCGAAGCCGGGGATCTTCTCGTCCGCGCACAGCGACGCCGCCTCGAAGGAGTGGCGCTGGGGATTGAGGGCGTAGGCGGCCAGCATCACATCGAATGCCCTGCCGCGCAGGGGCTCGATGTCCATGGGCAGCGCCTTGACGTTCCAGAGCTCCACCCGCCCGCAGTTCGTCAGCAGCTCCGCCGCGGCGGAGAGCGCCTCGTCCGGCTCGATGCCCATGCGGAGCAGGTCCCCGCCCAGCGGCACCCGCAGGTTCACGTCCCGCGTGGCCAGGGAAAACTCCCCGCCCAGGTGCACCGCGATCCAGTCCGCGGCGGGAATCTCCCGGCAGCGTGCGCGCAGGGCGTCCAGATTCTCGATCTCCTCCACCTTCACCCCCGCGTCCGGCTTCCGGGCCGAGGCGGGAGGCTCCGGCTCCGCGCCGGGGATCAAAGCGCGCACGGCATCGTAGAGCCGCTTGGCGGCCATGTTCATCCCCAGCTCCTTGAGCCGGGGCACACCTCGAATCAGCCGCCCCAGCTTCCAATCGTCGAAGTTCGCCTCCACGGGCGCGTCGCGCACGATCCGCGCGAGCCGGTAGCTCATGCGCGCCTGATCCGCGCAGTTGATGAGCTTCTCGCGAAGCTTGCCCTTCTCCCTGCTGTCCGCCGCGGCCAGCGTGCCCTCCAGGCTTCCGTAGTCCCGAATCAGCCGGAGCGCCGTCTTCTCCCCCACGCCGGGCAGGCCGGGGATGTTGTCGGAGGTGTCGCCCATGAGCGCCTTGACGTCGATGAGCTGCTCCGGCTCCAGGCCGTAGGTCTCGCGCACGTAGCCGGGCGTCACGAGCTGGGTCTCGCTGATGCCCTTGCGGGTGTAGAGGATCGTCGTATGCTCGCCCGCGAGCTGAAAGGAATCCCGGTCGCCGGTGACCAGCAGCAGCTCGCGGCCCTCGTCCTCGCACCGCCTGGAGACGGTGCCCAGGATATCGTCGGCTTCGTAGCCGGGGCACTCGAGGATCGGGATCTCCATATTCTCGATCAGTTCGTGGATGATGGGGTCCTGGGCGCGCAGGTCGTCCGGCATGGGCTTGCGGGTGGCCTTATAGCCGTCGAAGAGCTCCTTGCGGAAGGTGGGCGCGTGGGTATCGAAGGCCACGGCCAGCCCGTCGGGCCGCTCGTCCGAAAGCACCTTCAGCAGCATCATCATGAAGCCATGGATCGCGTTGGTGGGCGTGCCGTCGGGCGCGCTCATCGGCGTCTGCAAGGCGTGATAGGCGCGGTAGATCAGGCTATAGCCATCCAGCAGAACCAGCTTTCCCATGCGCGGAGCCTCCCCTTTTACCAGAATCCCGATTGTATTATACCAAAATGCCGGATAAATAGCAAATGCCCATTGGGGCCCCTTTATGAAAAAACCGTGCGCAAAGCTGGACACTTTGCCAAAGCCCGCGTTTTCCGCGCGGCAGGCGCTGGACAGCGCTATGTTTTGATGATAAAATAGAGCGAAGCGAGGTGATAGTTTGAGAGCGGCGACCCTACTGTTGTCCCTGGTCCTGGTGATGATGCTCTGCTTCTGCGCCTTCTTCTATACCGGGGGCACGCTGCAGGCGCAGGTCAGCCGCACCACCGCCTCCGCCGCGGAATATCCGGACAGCTTCGAGCTGGTGCGCAGCATTCTCGACTCCGGCAGCGCCCCGCTGCGCTATGTCGACGAGGAGCTGAGCGACGCCTCCGACTGCGCGCTGACGGACGTGAACGTGATCCTGACCAATCGCGGCCTGTTCGACGCGGAGTGGCTGAACGTACAGCCCGAGGCGGTCGCGGGCGACATCGCCGTATACTCGCTCACCGGCGACGGCAGCGACGTGCCCGCCCACGGCACCGGCCACGTGAACCTGAAGATCGTGACTCGCGCGGGGGCCAGCGTTCCGCGAACGCTGCGGATTCAGTACTATGTATATGGGATATCGCGGACGATTGAGATCAACTATTAGAGGGGATTGTTTCAGAGAGAAGGAGCCGGGCGCGCGGGGATGTTCCGCGGGCCCGGTTTTTTGTTGCCTCATTGATTGTGGGTGCGGGGCGCGAGGTTTGGGAAGTTAGTGGCGGCTGTCTGGTTTGGGCGGCTTTTGCCGCCCAAACCTACCCCGCGCCGCTGGCGGCCCGCGGTATGGAGGCGATGGAGCGTTGGTGCGCATTGCCGGGCTTTGGATGGAGACCGCGGGCCGCCTGGAGTTACGCTGGGCTCCGCCCAGACCCGCCGGGCTCCGCCCGGACTTGCTGGGCTCCGCCCAGACCTGCTTAAGGGACGCTGTCCCTTAAGAATTCCTGCCAAGGAACCTGAGGTTCCTTCAGATCACTGACAAACCCTGCAATCAAAAGAGGGAGCAGGGTTTGCTGAACGATAGAAGGAACAAAAGCGAGGCGACCAGCCTCTTGATATTTTGAACGGCGGCGGTCAGGAAGCACTGCTCGCGCATATTCCTGATTCGGGCGTATTCAAGATTTTCTGTAAAGAGCAACTGTGACGGACGAAAGATTTCCGGAGCCAGAGGTCAGAGCCGGCG
>CANQGC010000153.1 GCA_947600345.1 uncultured Clostridia bacterium | reverse complement strand
CCGCGCCGACGGTGCGCGGCGTCCAGTCGAGCGCGCACCGTCGGCGCGGCAGAGGAGCTGGGCGAGGTGCTGGGGCTGATGAGTTATCCCCGGCGCATCGAGGGCTACGACATATCGAACACCCAGGGCGCGCTGTCCGTGGCGAGCCAGGTGGTGATGATCGACGGCGTGAGCCGCAACGACCAGTACCGCATCTACCGCATCAAGACCGTGCAGGGCGCGAACGACTTCGCCTCGATGCACGAGGTCATCACCCGCCGCCTGCGCCACGGGCTCAAGGAGCTGCAGGAGCGCCGGGAGGCGGGGGAGGACGCGGACGGGGGCAAGTTCTCCGACCTGCCGGACCTGATCCTGATCGACGGCGGACGCGGCCAGCTCAACGCCGCCCAGGACGCCATGCACGCGCTGGGGCTGGACATACCGATGTTCGGCCTGGCCAAGCGCATCGAGGAGATCGTGCTGCCCGACTGCGACGAGAGCATACTGCTCGACCGGCACTCGAACGCCCTGCACCTGATCCAGCGCCTGCGCGACGAGGCCCACCGCTTCGCCATCACCCACCACCGCAAGCTCCGCAGCAAGGCTTCGGTGGCATCGCGGCTGGAGACCGTGCCCGGCGTGGGCGAGGCCCGGCGTAAGGCCATCCTCAAGCGCTTCGCCACGGTGGAGGCGCTCAAGCAGGCCAGCGTGGAGGACATCGCCGCCGTGGTGCCCAAGCCCGTGGCCGAGGGCGTCTATCAGATGCTCCACCAGGCTGACGCGCCGGAGGGCGAGTGATCCGGCCGGAGCGCCGGCCTCCTGCCGGAACTTGTTTCCTTGACTTGTGCGTGCGGCGGGTATATAATGAGGTCGGATGCAGTGGGGGAGGTCGTTGGGATGGCGGCGCTGGCAGGTGGGTTCGTGGCGATTTGTTCCTTCGTGGGCCTGTGCGCCGGAATCCGGGCGCGCTTCGCGGTTCATCGCTGCTTCGCTCCCCTGATGGCGGCCAGCGTCATCGTCGTGATCCTCTCCCTCGCGGGTATGCTGGGCGCGCTGTGGCCCGCCTGCCTCGCGCTCTACGCGCTGGGCCTCGCCTCCCTGGCGTACGCGTGGGGAATCAAGCGATCGCGCCCGTCCGGCCTGCTCCTTCTGGTGGCGGCGCTCTACGCCGCCCTTCTGGTTTGGCGCTTCTACGGCTGCCGGCTGCGGCACAACGACGACTTCTCCCACTGGGGAATCGTCGCCAGGTTCCTGCTGATGAAGGATCGCCTGCCGGTGGAGAGCGACGGAGTGCTCTCGCATCAGAGCTATCCCCCCGGCTCCGCCTGCTTCATCTATTACCTCTGCAGATTATCCGGCTTCCGGGAGGGCAACTGCCTCATCGCGCAGAACCTTCACTACGGCGCGGCGCTATTGCCCCTGTTCTCCTTCGTTCAGAAGCGCAACCGCTCCCGGCTCTATCCCATCGCGGGCCTTCTGGCCGCCACGTTTCTGTTCTACCCCAGCCACGAGGCCGACCTTCTGGTCGATTACGTGGAGGCGTTCTACGGAGTCGGCATCGCCGCGATCATACTCTATTACCGGAACGATCCGAAGCGTGCGCTGCTCTGCGCGCTTCCGGCGATGACCGCCGTGGCGCTGTTCAAAAACAGCGGCCTCTATTTTTCGGTGATCTCGGCGCTGATGCTCGTGCTCGTGCTGCGCAGGAAGGGTGTGGAGCGGGCTTGGAGGCGCGGGCTCGCGGGGTTCGCGCCGGCCGTGGCGGTCCTTCTGCTGTGGACGCTTCGCGTCCATCGCAGCTTTCCCTCCGGGAACATGGGCAAACACTCCATTTCCATCGCCGCCTTTGCCGGGCAGCTGGAGGAAAAGGGCGCGTCCGGCGTGCTGGGCGTCGCGAAGGGCATGCTGAAGGCGATGCTGCATCCGCAGGGATGGCACATGGGCACCGTCGCTGTGCTGCTGGCGCTGCTGATCGCGATATTCCTCATCGGTGGAAAGCTGGCGCCGCGGGCGCGGCGTAACGTGCGGGACGCCGTGCGCTTCGGGCTCGGCGCCTACGGCCTGTGGCTGATCCTGGTTTTCGGCATGTACGTGCTTTCCATGCCCGGCTCGCGCGCGCAGGAGATGCCCAGCTTCACGCGCTACAACGCCAGCGGATACATCTATGCCACCGGCATCTGCTGTGCGCTGCTCCTCTACGTCCTGCAGCGCGGGGAGAGCCCGCTTCCCCCGGCGCTGCTGCGGATCGGGAGCGCCGGTTCCGCGCTGATCCTGGCCGGTGTGCTCGCGCTGGCGCTCATCCCCGGATACCAGACCCCGATCGACAAATTCGTCGCCCGGAGGCAGACGGGGGAATACGTGCACGTCTGCCTCGAGGATGCCCAGGAGCGCTGCGGCCTTCCGTACGGGGAGCCCTGCCTCGTCTTTTCCCTCTGTGACGAGGATCACTACTTCCGCCGCTACAGCTATACGCGCAACAACGTGCTGTATCAGTTCGGCACGGGGGACTGCCCGTTCGTCACCGCCCAGCTCGATGCGCCGGAGTCGCTTCAGATTGGGAACCAGGCGGCGGAGCGCTCCGAGGTTCGGGATTACATCGCGAAAAATATCCAGGGGGGGGGGTGCTCTGCGATCATCCTTCTGGACGAATCCCCCGAGTTTGAAGCGGCGCTCGAACCGATGCTGACCGCCGGAGGCATCGATATTCCCATATGCAGGGAGTACGAGCGGTTTACCTACGACGCGAAGCGCCGCCCTGAGGCGGCCGAAGGGCCGGCGGCCCAGGCGATAAAACAGTAATGGTGCCGGGAACGACAGCTCCCGGAAATAAACGAATATGGAGGATGCTATGAACATCGATTACGCGAAGCTGGACGCGCGGGTGGCGGAGCTGAAGGACGAGCTCATCCGCGACATTCGGAAGTGGGTGGCCATTCCCTCGGTGAAGGGCGAACCCGTGGATGGAAAGCCCTACGGCGAGGACAGCGCCAGGATGCTGGATGTCGCGCTGGAGACGGCGCGAAGCTACGGCTTTGAGACCCGGAACATCGACTACCACGCCGGAGACGTGACGCTTCCCGCGGCCGGGGACGGCGGGCAGACCTTGGGGATACTGGCCCACCTGGACATCGTGCCCGTGGGCGAGGGCTGGACCCACGATCCCTTCGACGGCGAGATTGCGGACGGCAAGATCTACGGCCGGGGAACCGTGGACGACAAGGGCCCGGCGCTGTGCGCGCTCTACGCCATGCGCGCGGTGCGCGATGCGGGCGTGCCGCTGCGCGATAGCGTGCGGCTGATCCTGGGCTGCGACGAGGAGACCGGCATGGGCGACATGGTCTACTATGCGCAGAAGGAGAAGATGCCCGACTACGGCTTCTCCCCGGACGGCTACTTCCCGCTGATCAACATCGAGAAGGGCGGCCTGAACGTGGAGCTGGCCTGCTCCGGCGCGGGCGAGGACGGCGCGGAGATCCCGGTGTACGAATTCTACGCGGGCGAGCGGCCGAACGTGGTGCCCGCGTTCGCGAGGGCGGTCGTCGGCACGGGGAAGGTCTCCGCCGCCGAGCTGGAGGAGCGGATCGCCGCCCACGCCGCGAAGGTGGGCCGCAAGTTCGCCGTGAAGGATCTGGGCGATGGCCGGGCCGAGATCGCCGCCGAGGGCGTGCTCTCCCACGGCTCGCTGCCGGAGCTGGGCGTGAACGCGGCAGGGTCGCTGCTGATCGCGCTGGAGGAGCTCGGCGCGGGCGGCGGCATGAAGCCCGTCATCCGGATGATGGTGGAGAAGCTCGGCATGGAGCCGGACGGCAAGTCCCTGAACATCAAGTGCGAGGACGAGCTCTCCCACAACCTGAGCTGCAACCTGGGCATCGTGCGCTGGGACGGAAAGAATTTCAGCGCGACGCTGGACATCCGCTACCCCCTCTGCGCCAATGAGGACGACCTGATGGCGAAGATCTCCGCGGCGGTCGCCCCCTACGGCGCGGCGGCCCGCAGGATCGACGGCCACACGCCGCTGCACGTCCCGGCGGAGCACAAGATCGTGCGCGGGCTGTTGCAGGTGTACAACGAGCTCACCGGGTCGAACGCCAAGCCGCTGGCCATCGGCGGAGGCACCTACTCCCGAATGATGCCCAACACCGTGGCCTTCGGCGTGGTATTCCCGGATCAGGAGGACTGCTGCCACATCGCCGACGAGCACATCGTCATCGACCGCATGATGCAGGCCGTGCGCATCTACGCCCACGCCATCGCCGAGCTGGCCAGCGGCAACATCACCTGATCCATCCAATTCTATATGAACGACAGATAGGGGAGAATCCTTTGAATCGACGCTTTTCAATTGCCATCGACGGCCCGGCGGGGGCGGGGAAGTCCTCCATCGCCCGGGCCGTGGCGGAGCGCCTGGGGGCGATGTATCTGGACACCGGCGCGATGTACCGCGCGGTGGGGCTGTACTTCCTGCGCATGGGAAGGGACGCGGACGCGAAGTATGTCGCCGATAGCGTGGGCGACGTGCACATCAGCGTGAAGCCCGAGGGCGGCGTGCAGCGCATCCTCCTGAACGGCGAGGACGTGACCGAGGCCATCCGCACGCCCGAGGCCTCGCTGGCCGCCTCCCGCGTGGCGGCGGTGCCCGAGGTGCGCGAGCGCATGGTGGCGCTGCAGCGGGAGATCGCCCGCGGCTACTCCATCGTGATGGACGGCCGGGACATCGGCACCAAGGTGCTGCCGAACGCCACGCTCAAGCTCTACGTGACCGCCAGCCCCGAGGTGCGCGCCCAGCGCCGCCACCGGGAGCTTCTGCTCAAGGGCGAGGACATGCCCTTCGAGCAGGTGCTCTCCGAGATCGCGGAGCGCGACTACAACGACACCCACCGCGCCGCCTCGCCGCTTGTGCAGGCCGAGGACGCGCAGCGATTGGACACATCGGAGATGACGAGGGAGCAGACGCTCAACGAGGTGGAGCGGCTGTTCCGGGAAGCGATCGGAGGCTGAGAGCATGGGCAGCAGGTTCTACGACTTCCTCTGGACGGTCATGCGGCCAATCTACGGGCTGTTCTACCCCCACAAGGTCTCCGGGCTGGAGAACGTGCCCACCGAGGGCGGCTTCATACTCTGCGCGAACCACTTCTCGAACCACGACCCGCTCTACGTGTCCGCCTGCCTGCCGAGGAAGCTGCACGTGCGCTACCTGGCGAAGAAGGAGCTCTTCGCGCATCAGCCGCTCAAGGCGTTCGTCACCTGGCTGGGCGCGATCCCGGTGGACCGGGGCAACGCCGATCTGAGCGCCATGCGCGCCGCGCTGAACGTGGTCAAGGAGGGCGGCGCGCTGGGCATATTCCCCCAGGGCACGCGCAGCCCGGACAACAGCCCCACGCCCATGCTCAACGGCGCCTCGCTGATCGCGCTGCGCGGCGGCGTGCCGGTGATCCCGGTCTACGTGGACGGGCCCTACAGGCTGTTCCGCAGGACGGCGGTGCGCTTCGGCTCGCCCATCGACCTGAGCGCCTTCGGCCGGCGCTGCGATTCCGACACGCTCTCCCGGGTCACCCGCGCCATCGAGGGCGCGGTTTGGGGCCTGCGGGAAGCGCAAAAGGGACAACTGTAAAACGTAAGTTAAATCGAAAAATTTAGCAGGAATTTTGCCGCCTGTGTCGAATAACGGCGTAGCGGAAGTTATAGGTGTTCGCAGGTTAAAATTTGGCGAGTCGGGAGCTGAGGTTCGATTTGAAGGTTCTGCTGGCCAGGCACGCGGGATTTTGCTTCGGCGTGCGAAGGGCGGTAGATACCGCGAGGAGCGCGGCTCCGGCGCGAACGCTGGGTCCGATCATCCACAATCCGCAGATGGTGGAGTCGCTGCGCCGGGACGGCGTGGTGAGCGCCGAAAGCATCGGCGAGATTCCCGCCGGTTCGCGGGTGGTGATCCGCTCCCACGGCGTCGGCAGGGCCGAGATCGAGGCGCTGCGCGCCAGGGGCTGCGAGCTCTACGACGCCACCTGTCCCTTCGTGGCGCGCATCCACGAGATGGTGCGCGAGGCCTCGGAGGCGGGCGTTCCCGTGATCGTGATCGGGGAGCGCGAGCATCCGGAGGTCGAGGGCATCCTCGGCTGGACGGATCCGCCGGGATACACGGTGATGTGCGCCGCGGATGTGCGGGCGCTTCCGCGGATGGAGCGGGCGCTGATCGTCTCTCAGACCACGATGGTTCGCGAGCGCTTTGACGAGCTGTGCGAGCTGCTGCGGGAGAGGATCGAATCGCCGGACGTCCGCGCGACCATCTGCCCCGCCACGCGGGACCGCCAGAGCGAGGCGGAGGAGCTTTCCAGGCGGGCCGATCTCATGATCGTGATCGGCGGCCGGCAGAGCTCCAACAGCGGGAAGCTGTTTCGCATCGCGCAGCGAAACTGTCCGCATACCTACTTCATCGAGACGGCGCAGGAGCTGGATCAGCTGCAGCTGCCCGCCGCCGAGATCGTCGGGATTACAGCCGGCGCTTCCACGCCGGATTGTATAATTAAGGAGGTTGTTGCAAGAATGAACGACATCGAGAAGAAAGTAAACCCCGAAGAGAACCAGGAACAGGCCGTTATGTCCATGGAAGACGTTGAAAAGACGCTTGTTCAACTGCGCCCGGGCCAGGTTGTCAACGGCACGGTCGTGCAGATCACCGACGACGAAGTCTGCGTCAACGTAGGATATAAGGCTGACGGACTGGTAAAGAAAACCGATCTTTCCTCTACCGATGTCAAGGTTGGCGACGAGATCGAAGTCGAGGTGGTCAAGGTGAACGACGGCGAGGGCAACGTGCTGCTCTCTCAGAAGAACATCATCAACCGCAAGGCGTGGGAAGAGATCGTGGCCAAGCAGGAAGCCGGCGAGTTCGTAGAGGGCGTCGGCAAGGAAGCCGTCAAGGGCGGCCTGCTGGCGGACGTCATGGGCGTTCGCACCTTCATTCCCGCCTCCCA
>CANQGC010000152.1 GCA_947600345.1 uncultured Clostridia bacterium | reverse complement strand
GGCCTGCTGGATCGGTACTTCAAGTAAGAAGAAACACGGCATAGCCGCAAGTTTGAGCCCCCGGTCCGAAAGAGGCCGGGGGCTTTCTTATGCTTCGATGCGAATGGAAGGTGTGAATCGAGTGTGATTCTTTCCCGCTCCGCTCCCCCGCGAAAACCAAAGTGTGATTCCTGCGTGTGACTCCGAAATCAATTATAATTGTAGCGAAATACCCTGTCAACTACCTTCCCTTTACATAATAATCTGCCTTGAATTCTAGCAACTCCAAGCAAAACCAGAGCAAATTATAGTAAAACTAACGGTGATTGAAAGCAAAACAGAGCATTATTCAAGAGAAATGGCGCGAAAACGGCATTATATTTTGATAATATATAGCTTGTTAATCCCCGCTACCAAAACTGGAAAGAAACACGCGCGATTCACGCCTTCTATGCGCATCGATGCACAAGGAAGCCCCCGGTCTGTCAAAGGCCGGGGGCTTAGACTTGTCACGCTTCTTCTCAGCCGAAGTACCGATCCAGCAGGCCCTTGAGGGCCTTGCCGTGGCGGGTTTCGTCGCGGGCCATCTGCGGCGGCCGTGAATCGCGTTTCGCTGGCCCGCTGGGCCGCAAAACGCCGGATTCACAGGCCATCCGCAGGGGGAAAGCTTGAAACCTCTAAATCTTGAACGATCTGTGATCAGTTTAAAAATGCGAAATATGGCATTCATCACATCTTTTAGATGATTATAGCATTTTTATAATGTCTAGTCAAGTAATACAGCATTATTAAAATGAATATTTCGACCTTTCGGTGCGATATGCTAGTAGCGAGGGGGCGAGGATATGGAGCCTGAGTTTGTGCGGGAGCGCATTACGCGGTTGCGGCTGCAAAGGGGCGTTTCGGAATACAAGATGAGCTACGATCTGGGCCACAGCCGGGGCTATATCAACAACATCTCGTCCGGCAAGACGCTCCCCTCGATGGCGGAATTCCTGGCCATTTGCGACTACTTCGGCATCACGCCCGCCGAGTTCTTTCAGGAAGAGGTGGAGAATCCGCTTCTTCTTCGGCAGACGGTGGAGCAGCTTGCGCGGCTGAAGCCGGAGGATTTGCGGCTGATTCAAGCCGCGATCGAGCGACTGTTGAAGTGATCGTATTCGTTCCTTTTCTCTTTTCTTCTCACCACGAAGACGAGGCCCTCGAGTCGAGGGCCTTCTGAGTTGCTGCCTCAAGTGAGCGGCAGCGCGGATGCGCGCAAGGTTTTGCCCAAGTTGAGGGGCGCTAGCGCGTTTCGCGCGGGGTGGGGCTGGGGGTTTTGCGGATTGCGATCAGAAGCGGCGGGGCGTTGCGCTGGTTCAGGTAGGCGCGGAGCATGGCGTCGTATCGCCGCGGATCCAGCGCCTTCGCCCAGTCGAGCAGCGCTTCGCGCTCCCGCGCGCCCTCCTCGTGGCCGGGGTAGACGCAGATCGTGAGCAGGCCGCCGGGCCGAAGGGCGGTCAGCGCCGCGTCCACGGCCTGCAGCGTGGTCTCCGCGCGGGTGGTCACGGCGTGGGCCGCGCCCGGAAGCCAGCCCAGGTTGAACACGATCGCATCGGCGCTACCGGGTTCGACGTAGCGCCCCATGTGCTCGTGGCCATCGCAGATCAGCGTCGCGCGTCCGGCCAGGCCCGCCTCCTCCAGCCGCGCCCGGCTGCGCTCCACGGCCTCCGCCTGCACATCGAAGCCGATCAGGCGGCCGCCCTCCCCCACGAACTGGCAGAGCCAGAGCGCATCGCGGCCGTTGCCCAGCGTGGCATCCACCGCCAGCGCGCCCGGCGCCAAAGAATCCTCGATCAATTCCGCCGCCCAGAAGCGCGCGGAGCGAAAGTCCTTCGCCATCGTTCATCCCTCCCCCGCCATTGTAAGGCAGCCGGGGCTTCTTGGCAAGTAAAATCCCGGCGCGCGGCCGGGATTCGGACCCTTGGGTTGCCTGAAGGCTTGCCGCCTCCTCGCGGAGATCCTTCGGCCTTCGCGAGAGCGCCTCAGTGCGTATAGGGCGCGTACTCGATGCGCACGAAGTAGCCCTGCTCATGCTGGCAGACCGGGCACTGCTTCGGGGCCTCGGGGCCCTCCACCACGTGGCCGCAGTTCAGGCAAACCCAGCGCGCCGGGCCGTCGCCGGTGGCGAAGAGCGCGCCGCTCTCCAGCAGATTCGCCAGCTCGGCGAAGCGGTTGGCGTGGGTCTCCTCGATCCTGGCGATGGCGTCGAAGAGGGTGGCGATGGGCTCGAAGCCCTCCTCCCGGGCGACGCGCGCAAACTCCGGATAGATGATGTTGCGCTCCTCGGTCTCGCCGTGCTGGGCGTCGCGCAGCAGGGAGAGGCTGTCCGTCTGCAGATCCACCGGGTAGCCCGCGCTGATGTCCACATTCTTGAGCCCGGCGCTCCGCAGCTGCTTCAGGAAGATGCCGGCGTGCTCGTACTCCTGATCGGCGGTGTACTGGAAGGCCCGCTGGATCACCGGCAGCTTCTCGTGCTTGGCGGCCTCGGCGGCGTAGTAGTAGCGGGCGTGGGCCTGACACTCGCCCGCGAAGGCGCGCATCAGGTTGGTCAGGGTTTTGCTCTCGGAAAGATTCATAGAAAAATCGACCTCCTTTTTCCGTATTATGGAGGTCGATTCGCCTTTTCATGCGGTCGCTACAGGCAACACCGCACAAAAGAAGTGGTCGGCAGGCGAATGAATTTTTCGTCAGATGCAAGTGCAGATTCCGAAGGCTTACTGGAAGTAAGTCGAGAAATTTGCAAGCAGCAGATGGCGGAAAAGGCATCGCCTGACGTGCCGCTGATTTGTGCGGTGTTGCCTACAGCGTGGCGATCCAATTTGCGATGTCCCCGGCGACGCGCGCGTCCATCCGCGAGGGCATGCCGTAGGATTCCATGAGGTTGCTCAGGTTCTCGCCCTCCCGGGCGGGGAGGAACAGGTGGTTGAGCCCTTCGTACTCGACGTAAGTATACGGCCCTTCCTCGAGCCGCTCCTTCCACGCTTCGAACGCCTCGCGATCGACCTGCGCGTCCGCCGTGCCCCAGAGGAACAGGAAGGGCTTGCCGCTGTCGCGCGCGATCTCCGCCTGATCCATGCGCGCCAGGTGGCGGAGGTAGATCGCGCTCATGCCGAAGACCGTCGTCCCGGCCGCCTCCTCGTCGCTCATGTCCGCAAGTCCTTCCGCGAGGCGAGTCTGCTCCTCGATCTGCGCGGCGACATTCTCGCGCTGCGCTTCGTCCATCGCCTCCAGCAGCGCCAGATTCTGCGCGCGGCTGATCTCCCACAGCTGCTTCGGCGTGCCCGCCAGCGCGACGCCGCCGTCAAAGCCGCACTCGGCGACCAGATACGGCGCGAGCATGCCGCCCTCGCTGTGCCCGACGAGGTAGAAGCTCCGCGCCTGAGTTCGCTCCCGCAGCGCGCGCAGTGCCTCCGCCACCGGCTCCAGGTACTCCTGCTCCACCGTATCCACCGGCCAATCCGGGGCGGCGTAGGTGATCTTGTCGAAGCGCAGGCTGCCGACGCCCAGCGCCGCCAGGTCGTAGGCCAGATCGCGGAGGGGCTTGTTCGCGCCGATGGTCTCGTCCATGTCGCTCGGGCCGGAGCCCTGGGCGAACACGACGAACGGCGCGCCCTCCTGGGCGGGGTGGAGAATTTCGCCCGCGAGCTCGCGCTGCGTTCCGGCGAACAGCGTCACCGCCTCGGCCCGCACGCCCTCGGGCAGTTCGCGCTCGAGGGGCGCTTCCGCTGTCTGGGAAACCGTCTGCACGTACAGCCCGCCGATCCGCCAGTCCTCGTCGAACGCCAGCTGAAGCAGCGACCGCCCGCCCTCGTGCTCCACCAGGAGCGCGGCGGCGCGCGCGGCTTCGTCCGCCTGGGAGACCGTCGCGCGGGTCATCGCGCCCAGCTCCCGCGCCGCGCCCTCCAAGCCTGCCTGCAGCGCCGCCGCGTCGACCTGCGCCGCCATCGCATCGTCAAACTGCGCCGCGACCTGCGCGTACTCCCCGGCGGCCAGCGCCTCGTAGACCTCCAGCGCGCGTGCGGCCAGTTCGCCCTCCTCCGCCGTCGCCGTCGCGCACAGCAGCAGGGCGAGGAGCGCCACGATCGCCCATCTGAGCTTTCCCATCGCTTCTCCCCCTCTCCCCGGAGCGTCAGTACTCGATCCCGTAGTTCTGCTGCAGGTATTCCTCCAGGCACAGGCGGTTGGTCATGATCTCGGTGGCGGCCTCCACGCCCACGTAGCGGAAGTGCCAGTCCTCGTTGTTGATGCCAGTGATGGAGGTCTTCACCTTGGGATAGCGCCAGATGAAGCCGTAATCCTGGCAGTGGCGCTGCATCCACTTCCACACGGACTCGTTGCTGCACACCTCGGTGTTGGCGGAGTCGATATCCACCGCCAGGCCCAGCTGATGCTCGCTGTAGCCGGGATAGTTCGCCACCTTCAGCGCCGCCGCCTGGGCCTTCTCGTGGCTCAGGCCCTGGTTCTTGTACTGGTGGTACTTGCTGATGAGCATGTCCTGCTGGTCCTGATAGCTGCGGTAGGCGGTGTAGACGGTGGGCTTGAGCCCGGCCTTGCGGCAGTCGTCGAACATGCGTTGCAGATCCGGCAGTATGCGCTTGTCCACCTGGCGGCCGTTGTCCAGCGTCACCAGCTCCACCTGCCAATCGTCCGGCACAGGGTTGTCCTTGTTGACCAGCATCAGGTTCCAGGGCAGCTCCGCCACCTTCGGCGAGAGCGTGGCCGTGGGGATCACCGGCCCCCCGTCGCTCTCCTCGTCCCCCTGGGGATCGGAAGCCTCCGCGCCATCCAGCGGCACGTCCACCGCCACATCCGGCTGCGCGTCCTCCGATGCGGAGCCGCCCCGCTCGCTGGCGAACACAGAATCATCGTCCGACGCCGTAAACTGAAACACGCCTGTGGCGTTCTGCAGGTCCGAGGCCTCCGCCAGCGCACCCGCCGCGAGGGCCAGCGCAAGCGCCAGTAGCAGCGCGATTCTCTTCCTTATGTACATCAATTCTGCACTCCCGCAAAGTAATGCGGGGAAGCAAAGCTTGGGCTTTGCTCCCCCGGCTCCCGAACATTATATCAGATTTCCCGCAGCTTTGCAAGCGTCAGCGCTCGGAGCCCCTGCGCAGCAGCTCCGGAAGCCGCGCCATGCCGGGGATCAGCGTCACCACGACGCAGATCAGGCACTCCGGGCCGAGGTAGCTGATGTTGTAGATCAGCGAGTAGGCCAGCGCGCCCTGGTCCCCCGCGTACTCGGCGAAGAACACCACGCCGGAGAGCACCGCCATCGCGTACCTTCCCCGGTAGCCCAGCAACCACCGCGATGGGCAGTTTCAAGCGCCTGTCCACCGGCAAAAAGCGCGCCATACGCGCCCTGTCCTCAGCCGTCCTCCCCGTAGATTCTGCGCCACTCGGCGCTGGGGTTGCCGCCGGCGTCGTACAGGCAGAGCGGCGGCAGCCAGTTCATGCCGCTGCCGCCTCCCTTGACGCCCTCCAGCAGGATCAGCCTCGGCGCGCGGTCCGGCCGCGCCTGCACGCAGCGGGCGCGCTTGGGCGCGAGTTTGGCATCCCGCATCGCAAGGAGCAGCTCGTGCATCCGCCGCGCCGGGTAGCAGGCGCAAAACCTGCCGCCGTACTTCAGCACCGCCGCCGCGGAGGCCGCCACATCCGCCGGGTCCAGCCCGCCGCGGGCGATGCGCTCGGCGCCGCTCTCCCGCTCGAATCCCGCGTCCGGCGCGCCATACGGCGGATTGCAGACCGCCAGCGAGCAGCGCTCCCGGCCGAGCGCCCGCCAGGCGTCGCGCATGTCCATGCAGTGCACCCGCACCCGCGCCTCCAGCCCGTTGAGCCGCACCGAGCGCCGGGCCATGTCCGCCAGCTCCGGCTGAAGCTCCACCGCGTCGATCTCCGCGTCCGCCCGGTGTCCGGCCAGCAGCAGCGCGATCGCGCCGTTGCCGCACCCCAGCTCGGCGATTCTCTCCCCGCGCCTGGGGGCGGCGAAGTCCGCCAGCAGCACCGAGTCCGTGCCAAAGCGGAAGGTGCCCGACCGCTGGATCAGCTTCAGCCCCGCGGTCTGCAGATCGTCCAGCCGCTCTCCCGGAAGAAGCTCCGCCGTCATTGCTCCGGCAGCCGGTACAGCCGCACCAAATCGGGAGCCATCACCTCGGGATAGCGCATCACCACGCGCCCGTCGCCGTCGCGATAGTACAGCGCGCCGTCGGAGCCGGTCACGCCGCAGCGCTCCACGCCGTCGAGCGTCAGCACCATCACGTCGCCCGGAACCGCGGCGTCCAGCTCCTCGCTCACCAGCGCGAACTGCGCCCGCTCCACGACGGCGACGCCGCACTTCATATAGGCGTACTGAATCAGCCCGAACTCCTCGTCGAAGCCCGTCTTCTCGCCCAGCAGCCGCGACACCGCGCTCACCAGCCGCGAAGGGAAGTCCGCGTCCCGCACCGCCTCCTGCCCCGAGGCCTTATAGCTCGCGAAGTGCGCGGCCTCCGGCGCGGCCAGCCGCCGCAGGGTCTCGGCGTCCCCGACGCCCGTGGCCGGAAGCCCGTTCGCCCACTGGAACTGCATCAGCGCCAGCTCCGTCTGCATGTCGAAGCTCTCGTGCGCGCCGTAGCCCAGCTCGATCAGCCTGCGGCACATCTCCCCCGCGTTCGAGGCGCCCCGCCGCGGCGCCGAGGCGTCCGCGATCAGCGCCGTCACGTTCCCGTAGAGCGCCCGGCAGCTCTCCAGATCGAGATCTCCGGTCGCCTCCAGGCCGGCGTTGGCCTGAAAGCTGCGCACGGCGCGCTGGGTGGCTTCCCCGTATCTCCCGGTGCAGTCGCCCGCGAAGTATCCCTTCGCCCGCAGCCAGTACTGGAGCATGCGCACGGCCGGGCCCTCGTCCCCCAGCGAGGCGAGGCAGCCGCGCAGGTAGTCCTCCCAGAGCAGCGGCGATTCGCCGTAGAGCCGGGAGAACACGGCGGCGTCGGCGGCGCCCGTCACCGTCAGGCCGTTGGCAAACTGGAAGCGGCGCA
>CANQGC010000151.1 GCA_947600345.1 uncultured Clostridia bacterium | reverse complement strand
GGTGGCGCGTATGCTGGACCTGGTGGAGTCCGGCGAGGCCATGACGGAGCGGCAGAGGAGCTACAACGCCCACACCCGCGTGCGCGATTTGGCAATCCTGACGCTGTTCCTGGACACGGGCATCCGCGTGAGCGAGCTGGTGGGCATCAACATCAGCGACGTGGACTTCTCCATCAATGGCTTTCTGGTGACGCGCAAGGGCGGCAATCAGACGATACTCTACTTCTCCGACGAGGTGGAAACCGCGCTGAAGGACTACCTGAAGATCCGCCGGGAGATCACGGCGCAGACCGGCGACGAGGACGCGCTGTTTTTGTCGCTGCAGAACCGGCGCATATCGGTGCGGGCGGTGCAGCAGATGGTCAAGAAGTACGCCACGCAAGCCGCGCCGCTGAAGAAGCACCTGAGCCCGCATAAGCTGCGCTCGACCTTCGGCACGAACCTCTACCACGAGACCGGCGACATCTACCTGGTCGCGGACGTGCTCGGCCACTCGGACGTCAACACCACCCGCCGCCACTACGCCGCCATGAGCGACGATCGAAGGAGAATGGCCGCCCAGAAGATCCGAGCCAGGGACGACCCAAAGAAGGAAACCTAAGAAGGGAGAATCCAAGGAACCTCAGGTTCCTTGGCAGGGTTTCCAAAGGGGCAGCGCCCCTTTGGCAGGTCTGGGCAGCGCCCAGCGTAACCCCCAGCGGCCCGCGGTAACAATCACAAGTCCGGCAATGCGAACAAAGGCTCCATCGTCACCATACCGCGGGCCGCCGCGGCGATTATCGCGGGAAGCCTCAGCTTCCCGTGCAATCGCCGCCACTATCTCAAATTCCCGTAGCACCCCCACAATACCGCATCATAAATCGCGCGGCGAGGAATAAACCCCGCCGCTGTACTGTCAAACCCTTTCAATCAAGAGAGAGACACCTTTCGGATCGGCCGTACCGCCCCCGTCATCAGAATCTCCTTTGCCCTGCACCTCTGCCCCTCGTATTCAAATTCACCATTCGCAGGCAGCAGTTCCGCATCTTCAAAGATGGCCGCCGTTCCGAACGAGAGATTCATTTTCGTGATCTTGTCGTTCACGCCTTTCCGCTCCTCCGCTTAATCTCCCCCGTCGCCAGCTCGTCGCAGCGGTTGTTGAGCTCGTTCGACGCGTGGCCCTTGACCTTGTGCCAGGCGATCTTGTGGACGGCCGCCAGTTTCAATAGCTCCTCCCAGAGGTCCTGGTTCTCCACGGGCTTCTTGTCGGACTTCTTCCAGCCGCTCTTGAGCCAGCTTCCCAGCCAGTCCTTGACGAAGGCGTTGACCAGGTAGCTGCTGTCCGAGTAGAGGTCCACCTCGCAGGGCTCCTTGAGCCGCGACAGCGCCTCGATGGGCGCGCGCAGCTCCATGCGGTTGTTGGTGGTGTGCTCCGCGTAGCCGGAGAGCTCGAGCTTCGACTCCTTGTAGATCAGTATCGCGCCCCAGCCGCCCGGGCCGGGGTTGCCCGAGCACGCGCCGTCGGTGTAGATGGTGACCTTCTTCATTGCTCCTCCTCGGAAATGCCCTCATAGGCCCGGCGCACGGCTTCGGCGTTGCCTCGCAGCGCGTCGAGATAGGCCTGCGCGCCCTCGTCCGCGCGGTGGGTCGAGAGCACGTCCAGCTTCGCGACGGCCAGTCCGGCCGCCTCCAGCGCCTCCACGAGCGACTGCGGTGCCTGGCGCTCGATCAAAACCAGGCGGATATTTCCCTCATCGAGCGCGTCCAGAAGCTCCTGAAGGGAGCCATCCTCCATGGATTCGCCGCTCTCGCGCGCCCAGTAGAGCGCGTCCAGGCCGTAGTCGCCGGCGGCGTAGACCAGCGCCTCGTTGAGCACCGCGCCCTTTGCGCCCTTCAAGCCGGCGGTCTCCGCCGCAATCGCGGCTTTCAGTCCCGACAGCTGTTCCTTTGCGCGCTCCAAGTTCTCCAGATACTGCGCCTCATAGCGCGGGTCCAGCGCCGCCAGGCTGTGCGCCGCGCGCTCCGCGAGCTCGATTCCGCCGTCGACGGACAGGTAGGCGTGGGGATTCGCGCCCACCCAGTGGGGCGTGCCCTCCGGATCGGCGTTCTCGGCCTCGACCTCCGTGAGCTCCATGTTCGTGCCGAGCTGCGCCAGCGCCAGCCTGCCCTCGTTGGCCGCCAGCGCGGATGCGAAGCTCTCCAGGCCGCCGCCCATGACGATCAGCGCGTCGGCGGACGCCAGCAGCGCCGCGTCCCAGTCGGACAGCGAATATGCGCGCAGGCAGCCGTCCTGGGGCTGGACGAGCTGGTGGAGCGTCAGGTCGGGCACGCCGTCGGAAACCATCGACGCGACGGCGTAGATCGGATAGAAGCTGGCGTAGATGTTCAGCGCCTGCACCTCCTCGCGCTCGTCCTCCTTCGCGCCGCAGCCTGCCAGCGCCGGAGCTAACAGGCACGCGAACAGCAGGAGCGCGCAAAACTTCCGAAATCGCCGCATGATCCGTCCTCCGTGAATTGATCAATACACCCCTTGATTATAGCACAGCGGGAGGAAGAAAACAACGGACGAGCCGCGGCTCGTCGAAGAAGAGATTGTTATTTTGATATGGTGGCGGTGGGTGGGCTTGGCGGAGGGTGCGGTTGCTCCTTTGGCCCGGAAAGCGAAAGCTTTCCGGGCCAAAGCTCGCCTCGGGCGGCCCGCGATTGGGGGCGATGGGGCGATTGTTCGCATTGACCGGCGCTGGATTGGGCGCGGGCCGCCGGGGTGACGCTGGGCTCCGCCCAGACCCGATTCGGGCGCTGCCCGGACCTGCTTAAGGGACTCTGTCCCTTAAGAATTCCAGGCGGCGCGGCGCTTCAAATCTTTGATTTGAACCGTCGCGGTCTGCCCTTCGGGCAGACTTGGAAACCCCTTGGGTTTCCAACCTTCAAGGAACCTGAGGTTCCTTGGATTCTCCCTTCTGGGGCTACCAGAGCTCTACGAGCTCTACGCCGGTGTAGTAGTGTTGAATGATCTCCTCGGCGCTGGCGCCGTCCTTGGCCATGCCGTAGGCGCCCCACTGGGACATGCCCACGCCGTGGCCGAAGCCGCGGCCGGTGAAGCGCACGCCCTCCGCCGTCAGCTCGATGGACTCGATCAGCGTGCTCTTCAGCTTCGACGCGCCGATCTGCAAGCGGAACGCCGGGGCCGACACCTCGTGGCCGTTGACCAGGAAGGTCACCGCGCGCCCGGACTCCCCGCGCTCGCCGATGGCGAAGCTTTTGATCTCGCCCACCTGCACGCCCGCGTCGATGCACGCCTGGCGCACCTCATCCAGCGTGAACTCCGCCGTCCAGTGCTTGACCTCGTCGGGGGCGTCCTCCGGCTCGTCGGACTGCACCACGCTCAGGTAATCCGGGTCCTCGCTGTACTCCAGCGCCTTGGTGGGAAGCTCCGTCACGCCGCCCGAGTGGGCGTGGAACCAGGCGTAGGGGAACTCGCCGTCCGCGCTCATCACCATGCCCCGGGTCTCGTTCACGGCCTCGCGCACGCGGTCGTTGATGTTATCCGCGTCGTAGGCCTGGGCCTCGTTGATGTCGGTGGAGATGTCCGCGCCCTCGTGGGCGGACTTCTTGCTGTCCACGAACTTCATCGTAAAGGTTCGCGCCAGGATCGCCTGGGCCTTCAGCGCCTCGATGGGCCAGCTATTGCGCATCTCGCCGCCGACCACGCCCATGACGTAGGTCTCCACGTCCATCTCATCCACGGATTCGCTGTCCACGTCGTAGACCTCCAGCACCGGCACGCCGTCCTCGTTGCGACTCAGTCGGTCCGGGACTTCGGGCACGTCCGCCCTTCCGTCGGACATGCAGCCCGTCAGCGCCAGCAGCGTCGCCAGCAGCAGGCCCAGCATGGAGCGCTGAAAGGAATAGAAGTTTCGGTTCATAATATCACCTCGCGGGATAGTATGCGCCGAAACTTCCTGGCTTAATCGCTCAATCAGTCGAACAGCCCCAGTTCGCCCACGGCCTGGGAGACCGTATCCACGCCGACGAGCGTCATGCCCTCGGGGGCGGTCAGGCGGCGCAGGTTGGACTTGGGCAGCAGCACGTGGTCGAAGCCCAGCCGCAAGCACTCGGCGATTCTTCGCTCCGCCTGGGGCACGGCGCGCACCTCGCCGGCGAGGCCAACCTCCCCCATCACCGCCCAGCTCGCGCTGGTGGGCTTGTTGCGGAAGGACGAGGCCACCGCCGCGCAGAGCGCCAGATCCGCCGCGGGCTCCGTCAGCGACATGCCGCCCGCGATGTTGATGTAGACGTCCTTATCGTAGAGCCGCATGCCGGCGCGCTTCTCGAGCACCGCCAACAGCAGCGCGAGCCTGCCCTGGTCCACGCCGCTGGCCATGCGCCGGGGATTGCCGAACACCGTGGTCGCCACCAGCGCCTGCACGTCGGTCAGCAGCGGCCGGGAGCCCTCGATGGCGCACATGATGGCCGAGCCGCTGGCGTTGTGGGCGCGCTCGGAGAGCAGCGCCTCGCTGGCGCCCAGCACCTCCACCATGCCCTCGCCGGTCATCTCGAACATGCCCAGCTCGTTGACCGAGCCAAAGCGGTTCTTGACGGCGCGCAGCAGCCGATACTGGTGCTGGCGGTCGCCCTCGAAGTAGAGCACCGCGTCCACCATATGCTCGAGCACCCGCGGCCCGGCGATGGAGCCCTCCTTCGTCACGTGCCCCACCAGGAACACCGAGCAGCCGCCGACCTTCGCCAGCCGCATCAGCCGAGACGCGCACTCGCGCACCTGGGACACGCTGCCCGGCGCGCTGGAGAGCTCCGGCAGGTACATGGTCTGGATGGAGTCGATCACCATGACCGTGGGGCTCAGCTGCTCCATGCGCTTCTCCACCGTGTTCAGATCGTTTTCGGAGAGCACGTAGAAGCCGGAAGCGCTGGCCCCCAGGCGATTGGCGCGCAGCTTGATCTGGCGCGCGGACTCCTCGCCGGAGACGTAGAGCACGCTCGCGCCCTCCCGGGAGAGGTTCGCGCAGACCTGGGTCAGCAGCGTGCTCTTGCCGATGCCCGGGTCGCCGCCCACCAGTACAAACGACCCCTCGACGATGCCGCCGCCCAGCACGCGGTCGAGCTCGCCGATGCCGCTGGGCAGGCGCTCGAGGGCGTCGTCGGGGATCTGGTCGATGCGCAGCGCCTCAGCGTCGCTGCCGGGCGCGCGCTTGAGCTTCTTTTCCGCGAGCACCGTTTCGCTCTTCGCCGCCTGCTCGGTCAGCGTGTTCCAGCTTCCGCAGTCCGGGCACCTGCCCAGCCAGCGCGCGGTCTCATACCCGCACTCGCTGCACACGAATATCGTTTTGCTCTTCGCCATCTTTTCTTCCCCCAATATTCCAATTGAATTCATTATATCATACCTTCGCGAATCTTGCCAGATTGAAGATTTCGTTTTATAATAGAATAGAATGGATATGTAGGGGCAATATGCAAAGGATTCTGCATAACGCCCCGTGCCAAAGGAAGATATGGATGCAGGATACTGAGAACAGGCCGAGGCGCGGCAGGCACGCCGCCTCCGAACCGGAAGCGGAATTGGAGGCGAAGGAGCTCCAATCCGAGTCCGGGGAGGAGACGGAGGAGCCCGCGGCGGACGAGGCGGACAGCGCGTATACGGACGAATACGACCTCCTCGGCGACGAGGGGGACGTGCCGCTTCGCCTGTCGCGGCGCAAGAAGAAGCGGAAGGCGCGCCGGGAGCGCGACTCCGAGCGCAAGCGCGCCCGCAAGCGCCAGGAGAAGCTCTTCTCCGAGAAGCGCTTCCACAATCGCCGGGGCCTGTTTGAGATCATGAGCGCCTCCGGCGAGGACAGCTTCTTCAAGCCCCTCGTGCTGTTTGGGCGGGAGATTCGCTTCTGGCCGCTGTTTCTGCTGGCGCTGTTCGTGATGCTGGTGGGCGTGATCGTCATCAGCAACGGCAACCTGGAGAGCGTGGAGCAGCCCGTGGTCGTGGTGGGCCTTCCCGAGGATCTGGAGGACTACCAGATTCTGGTGCTGTCCGATCTGAACGGCCGCCGCTTCGGCGACCATCAGAGCGCGCTGATCCGCGAGGTGGACAACCTGGGCTACGACATGATCCTCTGCGTGGGCGACATGGTGGGCTCGGACGGCGACCCGGAACCCTTCTATGAGTTCCTGGAGGGCATCAACCGCCCCAGCCGCGTATACTTCATCGGCGGCGACTGCGACCCGGGGCCCTTCGTGGATACCGCCCGGGACATCGAGGGCACCATCGACGAGATCGTACTGGCGGATTGGATTCTGGGCGCCATCGACCGGGGCGCGAACTACATCGACGCGCCCACGGCCGTGGAGGTCGGCGAGGCGAAGCTCTGGCTCACCCCCACCATCTTCCTGAACCTGGACGCCGTGGCCTACCGCGACGACTGGCGCGAGCAGATGGAGCAGGAGGAGGACGGCGTGGTCACCGGCCTGCACGCGAACTACGACTCCCTCCCCTTCACCAGCTATCGCTACCGGCAGGCCCAGAAGCTCTACAACGCCGTGCGCGAGATTTCCCCCACCGATTTGATGATCGGCCTGTCCCACGTGGTGCCGGAGGACGAATTCCTGATCTCCGCCGCCACCCACGATCAGCAGGGCGAAAACTACCTGTTCGAGCCGGAGCTCGTGGTCTCCGGCCACTACTGCGGCGGCATGTGGAAGATCCCCTTCCTGGGCGCGTTCTACGTGCCGAACAAGCTGCTGCCCCGCGACGGCTGGTTCCCGGCCCAGGAGGACGTGTGCGGGCTGTCCTCCATCGGCGAGAGCCAGGTGTTCATCACCAACGGACTGTCCGACACCGACGCCATCCCCGTGCTCCCCTTCCGCGTGTTCAACGATCCGGAGATCTCGGTGCTCAAGCTCACCGCGAAGCTGCCCGACAACATGCTGGAGGAATAGACCGGTAAAAGTGAACATCGCGCCCGGCGCATGCCGGGCGCTTTTGCGCCTCCGTTCGAGAATAGTTTGGCGCTTTACAGCCAAACTGATTCCGATACGGGGGTGTTTTG